>JBGTBZ010000242.1:0-2435 GCA_041749155.1 Phycisphaerae bacterium | reverse complement strand
CCCCGGCACGCCCACCGCCCCGCAGGGCAGCGCGCTGCAGCTCATGCTTGCCACCGGCGCGTTCGCGGTGTGCTTCGCGGCCTTCGGATCGGTCTCGGCGATGATGGGCAGCATCCAGCAGCGCCTGGGCCTCAGCGAGTTTCAGGCGTGGACGGCGATCGCGCTGCCCGTGCTGCTGGGAAGCGTGGGGCGCATTCCGCTGGGTCTCCTGACCGACCGCCTTGGCGGGCGCATCGTCTTCATCTGGACGATGATCCTGACGATCATCCCCTGCGTGCTGCTGGGATTCGTGCAGGAATACTGGCAGCTTCTGGTCTGCGGCTTCTTCGTGGGCATCGGCCTTGCCAGCTTCGCGGTGGGAGCGGCCTTCAGCAGTCGGTGGTATCCGCCGCAGCGGCAGGGGTCGGCCTTGGGGATCTATGGCGCCGGGACGATCGGTCAGTCGCTGGCCTCGTTCGGGGCGCCGATGCTGGTCCTGGCCCTGGGCTATGCCTGGGGCTTCTGGAGCTTTGCGATCATCGCGGCGCTGTGGCTCGTGCTTTTCATGGCGATGGCCAGGAACCCGCCCGTCGCCTCGCGCCCGCGCACGCTTTCCGAGAGCCTCCAGCCTCTGCGGCAGCGCATGACCTGGGTGCTGAGCGCCTTTTATTTCCTGACCTTCGGCGGCTTCGTCGCCATGAGCATCTCGCTGCCCAAGTTCCTGACCACGCTCTTTGAGCTGACCCCGCAGGATGCGGGCCTGCGCACCGCGGGCTTTGTCGTGCTTGCCACCGCCACGCGCCCGCTGGGTGGATGGATCTCCGATCGCGTGGGCGGGCGCGCCGTGCTGATGGGTGTATTCCCCGCGACGGCAGTGTTCGCCCTGTTCATGGCCTGCCCGATGATGTCGACGTTTACGATCGGCGCACTGGGTATGGCGGCGGCCATTGGCTTGGGCAACGGGGCGGTTTTCAAGTTGGTGCCGGAGTATTTCCCGCAGAACGTGGGCGTGGTGACGGGCCTGGTCGGCGCCGCCGGCGGACTCGGCGGATTTTTCCCACCCCTGCTCGTGGGGGTTATGCGAGAGACGACGGGGTCTTACTTCTGGGGCTTCATCCTGCTGTCGCTGACGGCGGTGGCGTGCCTGCTGCTGACGTGGAAAGGCCGGAGCGGCATTCGAACCCACGAATAACAGATTTGCAATCCGTCTTCTTAGTCCGCCTGGATATCCGGCCGCAAGCGCCAGACGCTACGGAGGGGCTGCACAGCCTCAAGTGGTTTGGCGGCACGCGCAGAGCCCCTGTCTTCCCCCCCAGCCCTGCCCAGGCCGGGGCAGCTTTCTGATCCTTCAAGCCGGGGGCGCAGCACCTTCTTCAGTCCGGATCCCCGCCCTGGCGGGGGGCAACCAGCAGACGCCGGCGGCGTGCCGTCACCTGCGCCTTCGGAGTGGAAGGGAGCAGGGTCGTTGCCCCTGAAGCACTTACGAAGGTGTTCGGCGGAGGAGGTTCAGGTTGTTATGCTGGCCTGTGCGGATGTTATGACGTTTCAGACATGCAGGTACGGTGTCCAACATGCCAGGAAGCGGTTCAGGTGGCCGACGAGCAGTCGCTGCTCGATCTGAGCTGCGCCTCGTGCGGCCATGGCTTCAGTCTGGCCGGCGACGAGACGCTTCCGCCGCAGGAGCCGCTCAACCGGACCATCGGTCATTTCCGGCTCGTGCGCCAGCTCGGAGAAGGAGCGTTCGGCATCGTCTGGCTGGCGCGCGACCAGGAGCTGGATCGGCCGGTGGCCTTGAAGATGCCGCGCAAGGGACAGCTCTCCAAGCAGGAAACCGAGCAGTTCCTGCGCGAAGCAAGAGCCGCCGCGCAGCTCAAGCACCCGAACATCGTCGCGGTGCACGAGGTGGGCCGCCAGGGCGACCAACTCTACATTGTCAGCGACTACGTGGCCGGCCAGTCCCTCGGGGAGTGGCTCAAGGGCCGCCGCCTGACGCCGATGCGTGCGGCTGAGCTCGTGTCGAAGATTGCGACGGCCCTGGAGCATGCGCACGCGGCGGGCGTGATCCACCGCGACCTCAAGCCTGGCAACATCCTGCTCGACGAGGCAGGTGAGCCACACATAGCCGACTTTGGCCTGGCCCGGCGGGAGCGCGTGGACATCACCATGACCGCCGAGGGCTCGCCGCTGGGAACACCGGCCTACATGAGTCCGGAGCAGGCACGCGGCGAGGCGCACCATGCGGACCGCCGCACCGATGTCTATTCACTGGGGATTATCCTGTACGAGCTGCTGACAGGTGAGCTGCCGTTTCGGGGGAACCTGCGGATGATGCTCCACCAGGTGTTGCACGAGGAGCCGCCGCCGCCGCGCCGGCTCGACCCTCACGTGCCGCGCGACATGGAGACGATCTGCCTGAAGTGCATGGAGAAAGATCCGTCGCGCCGGTACGACTCGGC
>JBGTBZ010000241.1:0-2409 GCA_041749155.1 Phycisphaerae bacterium | reverse complement strand
GTAGCGGACGGCGCGACCGATGCGTATGAAACTAGGCCCGGTGCGGCGCGTGCGCCACGCGCGGAGCGTTTGGCTCTTCAGGCCCAGCCGCTGCGCAGCTTCGTGTTCATTGAGCAGGGGCTCGGCAACCGCTGACGATGTGGTGGTAGTGCTCATGCATGAGTAGATAGCGTGAGCGATGCCGAATGTTTGCGAGAATCGGGACTTATCGGGATTCCGTTGCGACTCCGGCGCGACTTGCGTCGGGACTTTTTTTCACTCCCGGGGAATCGGCTTGTCGGGCCAGTGGGAGCGAACGCTCTCCAGGTCATAGAGCCAGTCGCCCTTAGGCGTCAGGCGTCGCGCCTTCACCCACCCGCGCTTCAGCGCATTCAGGAGCTGGCCGGAGCTTAGAGCCCACTTCGATCTTGCCGCGGCGGCGCTGTTGAACCATCGGGCCGGTCGCTCGACGGTCGGGGCGGTAGTGGCGGGCGGCGGAACTTGCTGGCGCAGCCACTCCGCCGCGGCCCGCGGCATATCGTCAACCGTCACTGATGCGCCGCCCGCGACCAGTCGCTTCACCCGCGGCGCCACGCCGGCCAGCTTCCCCTCCTGGCCCGCCCGAACAACCTTCATCATCCACCGCTCCGGCGTGAGCCCGAAGAGTGAAGCCGCGTCCCTGGCAAGTGAGCTCCACCGCTGCTGCGATGGCTTATGAAGTGACCAGACGATCAGGCGCGACTCACCGATTCGGTAGGCCGCCGGCAGCACCTTCGACGTGGCCCTGGGGCCTTGAGCGATCGGCCCGGAATAGTGGATCGCTGTTACAGGCTCCCCGATTCGATCTAGCCGCTCGGCTATGCGCGTCGCAGCCTGTCCGGTGGCGGGCTTGATTGATTCACTTGGCATGGTCGCCCCCTTCCGCCTTAAAGCCGACGATGCGCCACAAGCGCACTTCACCTGGCGGCAAGGCCGCGGCAATCTCCGGCGGATTCGTCCGCCAAAGCTCGATAACGCGCCGGCCGTCCTGCCACGCCAGCCGCAGGCGCTTGGCGACAAGCTCGAAGCCCGGCCGCTCGCAAAGGCAGAAAGCGCCGTCCTCGATGGCGGCGGTCGAATCGACGCGGAGCATCGCGCCGTCCGGTATGTGCGGCTCCAGACAGTCGCCGGCTATCTTGACCATGAACTGCCCGACCCGGTTGTCGAGGCACTCGCGCAGCGTCAGGGCGCCGTCGCTGCTGCGCTGGGAGTAGTAGGGGTGCTCATGCATGGCGGCCCCCTTCCTGCGCCTTCAGCCACGCCGCCCGGCTCTGCTTGTTGTGCTCACAATGCTCTGACGATTCGACGTGCCTCATCGCGGCCCGCATGCAGTGCCCGCTTCCGAATCCGCCGCCGAAGTGCTCGGCGAACGGGCTGCGGCTGTTGAAACTCCGCTCGCATAACGGGCAGTAGAAGTACCCGTCCTGGTGGCGGTCGAAGACAGTCAGGTCAATGCGCAGCCGCCGGGCCAGCTCGCGGGCAGCCCAGCGCGTGACGTTGTAATCCCCGCACTGCCCCAGCCCGGTGAAGAAATGCACTTCCGGGCGCTGGCGCCGCCGCTCGTGATCGAATCGCAGCACGTTCTCCCTCGGCAGCATCCACGGGCCTATCGTGGCGACGGATTTCTCGTCCTCGTACTGCGCCTGCCTCCAGACTTCGGCTTCCCCGGCCCTGGTGAAGGCGACGATGACGGCGTGCCGGTCGTGATGGTAAAGCGGGGCGTCGAAGTCGAGCCCCTGATCGACGTAGTAGACTTCTTCAGACATTCTCGGCTCACTTTCGTTGCACCCCGTTGGCTTGTGATTCGCGTTACGGCCAGCGGGGTGTGACTTTGTGGTGGCGCGTCGTCACGCGACGATGCGCATTTTCGGTTGGTCCGGCTTCGGCTGGTCCGCCGTCGCCATGGCTCGCTGTATCTGCTCCAGGTGCGGGCGGAGCTGGTCGGGCGTCAGACGGACGTAGTGGTCCTGCGTCACGTCGCCGCTGCGCCGCTGCTTGTGGTTTACCAGCCGCTTCAGCACCGGCCCCGGCACCAGCGGGGCGGCGATGCTGACGAACGTTCTTCTCAGGTCGTGCGGCGTTATCTCGATCCCCGTCAGCTTCTCCAGGGCGTCCAGGGCGTGCCGGGGCTCCTGCATGTGCCCGGCTTCGCTCTTGCGGTTGCCGACGCTGGGAAACAGCCAGGGCGAGCGCCCGCGGGCCTTGCGGCGCCGCTCGATGATGTCCGCCATGGCCGGGGTGATCGGCAGCTTCAGCGGCTGGCGGTTTTTGGTTTCGCCGATGGTCATAAGCCCGGCCTCGTCGTCCAGGTCCGCCCACTGGAGCCGCACCGCTTCACCCTTGCGGAGCCCCGTCAGCAGGGCCAGCTCCAGCATATCGGCGGCGACGGCG
>JBGTBZ010000240.1:0-1851 GCA_041749155.1 Phycisphaerae bacterium | reverse complement strand
TGGTGGGCGAAGGACCCTTACGACAAGCTGGACAAGGCGCTCCAGGCCTACGCGGCTGCGATTCGCGAGCACATCGTGGGCGTGCGCCAGGGCCAGCCCGAGCCGATCATCGGCGACCCCATCGGCGCCGAGGGCCTGCGGGCGCATCTGGCCCACGAGATGATGCCCTACACGCCCGAGGAGCTGATCGCGATCGCCGAGCGCGAGTTTGCGTGGTGCGAGGCGGAGCTGCTGCGCGCCAGCCGCGAGATGGGCCACGGCGACGACTGGAAGGCCGCCCAGGAGGCGGTCAAGAATCTGGCGGTTGAGCCGGGGCGCAAGCCCGCCATCGTCCGCGAGCTGGCGGAGTATTCAGAAGAGTTCATCCGCCAGCGCGACCTGATCAGCATCCCCCCGCTGGCGGGCGAGGTTTGGCGGATGGAGATGATGTCGCCGGAGCGGCAGCTCGTCAGCCCGTTCTTCCTGGGCGGGGAGGTGATTCGCATTTCTTATCCGACGGACGCGATGACGCACGAGGACAAGCTGATGAGCATGCGGGGCAACAACCCGCACTTTAACTTCGCCACCGTGCACCACGAGTTGATCCCCGGGCATCACCTGCAGGGCTTCATGACCGACCGCTTCAACGGGCATCGCTCGATGTTCTCCACGCCCTTCTGGGGCGAGGGATGGGCGCTGTACTGGGAGATGCTGCTGTGGGACCAGGGGTTTCCGCGCGGGCCCGAGGACCGCATCGGCATGCTTTTCTGGCGCATGCACCGGGCGGCGCGGATCATCTTTTCGCTCAGCTTCCACCTGGGGACGATGACGCCGCAGGAGTGCATCGACTTCCTGGTCGATCGGGTGGGCCACGAGCGCGCCAACGCCGAGGCGGAGGTGCGCCGAAGCTTCCTGGGCACCTATTCCCCGCTTTACCAGGTGGCCTACATGATCGGCGGGCTGCAGTTCCGCGCGCTGCACGAGGAGCTGGTCGGCGGCGGGCGTATGACCGACCGCGCGTTCCACGACCAGGTGATGCAGGGCGGGCGGATGCCCGTGGAGATGGTGCGGGCGCGCCTGATCGAACAGGAGCTGTCGCCGGACTTTGCGACGCAATGGCGATTTGCGGGTGAGCCGCTGGAGGACGATGAAGGGCAGGGGCCGTGAGTCGGCGCCGTGGCTGCTACCGCAAAAACGCCTCATGCAGCCCGCCATCGACGTTGATCACCTGCCCGGTCGTCTTTGACGACGCGATAGAGAGCAGGAAATACGCCGCCTCCGCCTGGTCGGCGGGGGTAATGGGCTGGCCCGTCAGCGTCCGGCGGGCGTAGAAGCCCGCGAGCTTCGAACGCAGCGAGTCCGTGCTCTCCGCCTCATCGAACGCGATCTCGTACTTGGTCAGCGAGGCGATCACCCGATCCCGCGGGAACATCGTCGAGCCTTCCACCACCGTCGCCGGCGCGATCGCGTTCACGCGCACCAGAGGCGCCAGCTCGATCGCCAGCTCGCGCACTACGTGGTTCGCCGCCGCCTTCGAGGCGTCGTAGGCGACCGATCCCTTCTTGGGCACGGTCGCGTTCACGCTCGTCGTCAGCACCACCGAGCAATCGGGCAGCGCCTGGGCCTCGAAAATCGGCCGAGCCTCGTCCACCGCGTTGTAGCTGCCGCGCACGTTCACGTCGAAGGTGGTCTGCCACTGCTCATCGGTGACGTGCCCGTCCTTCCCCGGGGCGATGAACACGCCCGCGGTCACCACCAGGTGATCGATCCCGCCGTAGGCCAGGATCGCCCGATTCCACAGGCCCCGCAGCGACTCGCGCCGCGTGATGTCCACCCCCGCGCCGATGGCGGGGCCGCAGCCGGAGATGCCCG
>JBGTBZ010000239.1:0-2058 GCA_041749155.1 Phycisphaerae bacterium | reverse complement strand
TCCGCGAGCAGATGGCCCTGAGGGAGATCGGACGCACGCTCGGGATCTCCGAGTCCCGCGCCTCCCAGTTGCTCATGGAGACCCTGCACTCCCTGCGGGAGCGGTATGCAGCCCGGCAGCGCCCGCCCATCCGGCTCCTCTGCGGCCGCCGCGGCCTCGAGGTGCGCATTGCCCCTACGGAGGCAACCTCCGCGCCGTGATGAAGAACGGCCGCGTGCTTGTGACACGCGGCCGCCCAAGTGAGTCCCGGCCGGACGCTGCTACGCCCGGCCCCAACAGAAAGGAACTGACACCGTGCCAACTGTAACACGCAAGAAAAGCAAGAAGGCCGCTGCGCGCTCGAAGCACGCGGCGATATCCGAGCAGGAAGCCAAGGATCTCACCGAGCTGATCCAGGCGCTCCCGCCCGCGGAGCTCGAGCACCTTCGCAAGCGGATCCCCGATGAGGTCCGGAGGCGGCGCTCAAAGTTCGCTCGTCTCGCCTTCGGCGGGCTCGGGATCACACAACTCCTCCGGACACTGCTCACCCGCGGGCAAGAATACTCGTTCGCACTCCCGCGGCTCTCGGCGGGGGGGCGAACAGCGGTTGCACCGATCCTCGGGTGCCTGCCGGACCAGCTCACAGCCAAGCGGGTCGACGAGCTCGGCGCCGACCAGCTCGCGAGGCTGCTCCTGGTCCTGGAGTTCGACCTGGAGAGCGACCTGGACGTGAACTCGGTCGTCAATGCCCAGGAGCTCCGCGAGCCAGGCTGGTGTCTCGCCCAACTGTCCGATGCCCTTGGCCTGGACGAGAAGAAGCTCTGGCAGCAGGCCTGCGAGATCGATCCGGTCGCGAAGCCGAAGGCAACGCCCGGGCCGGCGGCCTCGGCCAAGCCGAAGGGCGCCGCCAGGCGGGGCGCCGGGAAGCCTGGGGCGGCTGGGAAGAAGAGCGCCCGTCGATCGACGGTGAGTCCGAATCAGGCCTTCGCCGTGGCGCCGACGCCGGAGGACGATGATCCGCTGTTTCCCGGATCCGGCCCGAAGGGAAACAAGGGCGGCAGGAAGCGCGGCAAATCCTCCAGGAGGGCAGCAACGCCGCCTGCCGGCCCTACAGGCCCGTCGGAGCAGTTCGTCGCCCGCGGCCAGAACGCTCAGGCCGCGGTGGACCAGGCCACGACGCCGCCTCTGTTTGCCCTGGCGCAGCGGCTGGGTTTCAGCTTCACGAAGGCGCTCAAGAGCCTTCCGGCCACGCCGGCCGGGCTGCTCGACATCGACGCGCTCTCGCAGGGCGGGATCACCACCCTCGGCGACGTTCGCTCGGTGCTGATCGCCGGCGACACCCTGGCCGACGTGGTCGAAGGCCGCCTGCAAGGTATCGCGGCGGCCAACTGCCTGCGGGCGTATTTCGGGGCCCTGGCCGGGCCCCACGAGATGCGGCTGCAGTGGGCCGTGGAGGGAAGGAGCATCCACACACGATGGTGTGCCGACAGTGCGGCGGCCGAGGCGGGTATCTGGGTCGTGAGGACGGAGGGCGGCATCTGCTGCCTGACGCCGACGTCGCCGCTATGCCCCCTCCTGGACCAGCTGCCCGACTGCAGCGCCGAGTCGATCGAAGGAATCGAGTTCCCCTCCGAGTTCGAGGCCAGGAGGTTCGCCGAGCAGCTCGAGGCCGAGCTGCTGGCCGACGGTGCGCGCCAGCGGAAGCGGGTTGCCTGACCAGCCCCCGGCGGCGGGGCGGGGTGGTGGGGTTGCGGGGGTTTCGCAAGGGTCGCCTGGAAGGAGTGTCGTGCAATGGCGAGATCGAAGACCAACGCCCCGGCCGAGGCCTCTAGCTTCAATCGCTTCAACGCGCTGAGGAAGAACGGTTGGCTGGCGGAGCTGGGGGAGTTGGAGTTGAAGGTGTGGTGCGCCTTTGAGAGCTACGCCGACAGACGCGGCGAATGCTTCCCCTCCCTGGCCACGATCGCCACGGACGTCGGCCACGACGCCGGCAAGGGCGAGCGCGAGCAGATCAAGCACGTCAGCCGGACCTTGGCCAGCCTGTGCCGCCGCGGCCTCGTGGAGATCATTGAGCGCGGG
>JBGTBZ010000238.1:0-1951 GCA_041749155.1 Phycisphaerae bacterium | reverse complement strand
CGCGCGAGGCCGAGAAGGCGATGGAGAAAGGTCCGCATGGGCGGAAGAGTCGCCCGGAATGAATTCTCAAGCTATTGGGAATGTTTGGGAATAGCCAGGAGCGCCTCCGCATCGCGCCAGTCGAGGCGGCGCTCCCGCGCCGCCTTGTTCAGGCAGCAATCAGATCGGAGTCGATCAGGGCCTCGTTGACCCGCCGAAGGACGGTCAGGACTTTGTCGCGCTGTGCCGACAGGCCAGCGGCGACGGCATTGGCGTCGGTCGCGCCGCCCAAGATCACCCGAAGCCTCGGCCGCATGTCTGCAACAGGGCCTGCTTCGTCCCTTGCAGCCTCAGCAAGCCAGTCGGCGATCCGGTCTTGGGCGTCGAAATCGCCGAACAGGGCGCGCGCCACCAACGTGAGAGCTTCCAGTTTCGGGGCGCGCTCGGCCAGACGGGCAAAAATCTGGGTGTCCTCCTCCCCTAACGCCCGTTCAAATGCCGCTGGCACGCTGGCGAGTTCCGCCTCCTCGCCCGTCCAAATGCCGGCCCGCACGGCGAGCAGTTGCGCATATGCAAAGTCCGGTTCCTCTGCCAGCAACTCCCGCACCTCGGCAACCGCAACGTCATCAAGGCCGGACATAAGCCGGTCCCCCAGCGCCCGCGCAGATGCCATTTCACGCAATCGGACGACTGTCCCGTCTTCCGCGTCCGCCGACGCGGTCAGCTCAATTGACGCCGGTGTCAGCGGATTGGCCTGATAGCGCGCCGCGATCAACCCGGGTCTCTCATCACGGTAGAGTCGTGCTGCGTAGTCGGCCAAGACCCCGTTCTCGGGGAACTGCTCCACAGCCACTGCCGCCACGTTCCGCGCCGCGTCGATCTCGTCGAGATGTGCAATGATCCGAATGCGCAGGGCGTACACGACCTCGTTCACCAATCCTTCCTCAAAACACTGATCTACAACCGTACGCGCCTCCTCGCACCGATCCAGCGCAATCATCATCTCGGCAAGCTGCGTGCGCGCTTCTATATTGAATGGCAGGCGCCGCACTTGCTCCCGTCGCAAGATCTCCGACGCCGCCACAGCGCCACGCGCTTCTAGCGCTTCGGCCCAGAGCGTCCACGAGTGGGGATGGAACGGCTGCCAGTGCAGAGACATGCGCGCAAGGCCCTCTGCCCGCACACATGCCGCTTCGCCGCGCGTCGCGACCAGCGCGGTCCCAAGCTGGTGCACCGCAGCGACCAAATGCTGGCTGATCCCCGTTGCCCGCGCGAAGCGGACATGCGCCTGCATGAAGGTCTCGACAGCCGGCGCCACCTCCCAATAGGACGTAGCTTGCAGCCGCTCGATCAGCGCCCGGCATTCGTCCGGCATCGGCGAACGGTAACCGTCCGCCGGCTGAAAATTTGGCCTACCCATAACCGCCATTTGCGGGTCGCACGACCACCAGGCAGGCGGCTCGATCTCGGCGTCATGGTATTGCTTGGTCCGAAGCAACGCAGAGATTTCCTTGCGCCATTGAGCGGGCGGACGCGGATAGACCCGCTTCAACGCCAGCCATTCCGCCGCGAACTCCTGCTCGGACGGCTCCCGCACCATTGCCCACTGCGCCAGCCCCGCAAGCCACGGTGCCTCCGAAGTCTGGTGCGCCATCTTCGGCAATCGGCGCAGACCCATCAGCCCAACGTCCAGGTATTCCCCCGGCAAGGCCCCACCAGCCTCGCGGCAGATGTCCATCCACAGCCGCGTCAGATCCTGAGCATCGACGACCGGCTGCGTGACCGCCAACGTCAGCAGGAACGCCGCTCGTGCATCCCGTGCCGGCGATTGTACCAGCCGCGACGTCCAGTCCAGAAGCCTGATGCGGTTGTTATGCACCCACTGCGCAGCGCCATCGGGCTCCAGCATGCGGATGATCTCGAAGCTCTCCGAAATTTCCCGGATCAGTCGGCCGCGCCGGCGCCGGTCAGC
>JBGTBZ010000237.1:0-4441 GCA_041749155.1 Phycisphaerae bacterium | reverse complement strand
TCTTCTCGTAGCCGCGGTCGATGTGGTACACGCGGTCGAGCCGCGTCTGCCCATCGGCCACAAGCGCCGCCAGGACGAGGGCAGCGCTGGCCCGAAGGTCGCTGCACATGACCGGGGCGCCGTGCAGGGGTCGCCCCCCCTGGATGATGGCGGTGGGGCCTTCCTTGCGGATGCGGGCCCCCATGCGGTTGAGCTCGCCGACGTGCAGGAAGCGGTCCGGGAAGATCCGCTCGGTGATGACGCTGATGCCGTCGGCCCCGCAAAGCATCGCCATGAGCTGGGCCTGGAGATCTGTCGGAAAGCCGGGATAGGGCTGCGTCGTCATCTCCGTCGGCTGGGGCGGCCCATCCGTGCTGACGATCACATCCCCGTTCTCCTGGGGATCGATTCGGACGCCGACCTCCTCGAGCCGGTCCACGACCGCCACCAGGTGCGACAGGTCCATGTTTCGCAGCGTCAGCGTCCCCCCGGTCATGGCGGCGGCGATGAGGAACGTGCCGGCCTCGATGCGGTCGGGGATGATCTTGTGATCGACGCCTTGGAGCTGCTCGACCCCTTCGACGACGATTTCCGGGCCGCCCACGCCGGTGATGCGCGCGCCCATCTTGTTCAGCAGGTTGGCACAGTCCGTTACCTCCGGCTCGCAGGCGGCACCGACGATCCGCGTCGTCCCCTCCGCCAGGGCGGAAGCGCACAGGACGTTGATCGTGCCCAGAACCGTGGGCCCCTGGGCCCCGCCCAGGTACATGGTCGTGCCGCGGAGGCGGCCGCCGGGGACTTCGCCGACGATGTAGCCGTTTTCGTTGCGGAAAGTGGCCCCGAGCTTCTCCAAGCCGCGCAGATGCAGGTCCACAGGGCGGTCGCCGATGGCGCAGCCGCCCGGAACGCTGAACCAGGCCTTGCCGCGGCGGGCGAGCATCGGGCCGAGCACACAGATGCTGGCGCGCATGGTCTTGACGATGTCGTAGTGGGCCTGGAGGCGGGAATCGTCGATGACCTCGACTTCCAGCGGCCCGTTAAGGGCGGGGCGCCCCTTGAAGTCGAGCCGCCCGCTGCCGCCGAGGCTAGGGGGCTCATGCCGGGTGACCCGGCAGCCGAGCGACTCGAGCAGCCGGGTCATGCTGTCGATGTCCGATAGCCTCGGCACGCCGTGAAGCGTGGAGACGCCGTCGGCCATGAGGGCCGCGGCCAGGATCGGCAGCGAAGAGTTCTTGCTTCCGGAGATGTCCACCGCGCCCGAAAGCGCGATACCCCCGCGGATGAGAAACGAGTCCATGGGAAGGCCGTCCGTGGTTCAGATGCCTGGGCGCAGAGGCGCGCACAAGCCTTTTGCGCGGCGCATCTCGCCGTTCTCATCGGCCGATCCATCGGCCGAGGGCCACCGCCGGGTGTGACCGGTAAGACTGGGTCCGCTTCCCGACGGGCATTGCCTCAAGTATGGTCCGCGCGCGCCATGGCACAAGGCCGCCAGCCCGCACAAGCGGAAATACTCGCCACCGCCAGGCCGACGGCCATGAGAAAGGCGCAACTTCTGCGCTGTTTTGCACCTCCGCGCCGGGTCAGGCCCGGATTAGGATCGGTGCAAAGACCCAAGCACCCCGGCGCCGGCCTCGGCCCGCGCGCCGGCCACTCCAATAAAATCCCCATCCCGGTGTCCCGATGTCAGAACCTCTCCGCCGTACCTCTGCACACGCCATCCTTGAGCCCCTTGAAAATCGGCGGCTCCTGGCCAGTTTCTCAGCGACCATCAACTTTCAGCCGGCCGAGGTTGGGCCGGTGGAGTTCACGCGCGCCGACTTCGGCCGGCCATTTGCCCTGCGCGCCAACGGGATCTCCTACGGCTGGTCTCGCGACCTGGAGGCCGCGGGCTACATGGTCAACCGGGACTCCACGCGCGACGTAATCGGCCTGAGCTTCGGCGGGCGGATCGGCAACGGCTCGGAGAATCCGGACGTTGACGAGCGTTTCGACACCTTCGCCCGTGTGGAGCCGGGGGATGAATGGAGCATTCACGTGCCCAACGGCACGTACGCCGTGGCCCTGGTCAGCGGAGACCCCGAGTTTTCCGGCCCGCTGGGCGGGCAATTCCATCGCTGGAGCGTCAACGGCGAGCCTGTGATGGATGCCCGGCCGCTGCCGGACTACCCCTGGGGCGAGGGGATCACGTTCGTCGAGGTGACCGATGAGCGCATCACCCTGCGCGCCGGCGACAACGGGGTCCAGAACTCGCTTTCCTGGCTGCGCGTCGCCCAGGTCGATCCGCTGCCCGACTACCAGGATGGGCAGGAAATCGACTGGGAGATCAGCGAAGAGATCCCCAGCCCCGTCCGCCGCGTCGAGGGCGGTTATGCCCGGATGGGGGACAAGTTCTTTGTGATCGGCGGGTTCGGCGAGTCGTACGCCACCGTCTACCACCGTGTGGACATCCTGGACATCGCCAGCGGCACCTGGTCCCAGGGCGCCGACTTGCCGGCCGAGGCGGCCGAGACGCACATGGGCTTCGCGGGCGACGAGGCCCGCGGGCATATTTACTGGCTGACGGGGCAGATCGGCACAGGCGACTCGGGGGTGAGCTTCCAGACCACGCCCACGACCTGGCGGTACGTCATCGGGGAGGACCGGTGGGAGCGATTCGTTGATTTGCCCGCCGCCCGATACGGCGGAGCGGCGGCCATCGTGGGGGATGAGCTGTTCTTCTTCGGCGGCAACGACATGACGCGGGTCGTGGCGCGCGGGGACGGCTGGAAGATCAGCCTGACGGAGCCGGTGGAGGACACGGATTCCGACGGCGTCCCCGATTCGCCGCAGTGGGAGCCGATCGCTCTGATGCCGGTACCTGGAGACCACCTGAACGCCGAAGTGGTTGATGGGAGGATCTACGTCACCGGCAGCGAGTACGCCCACGGTGTGAGCTACGTGCAGCAGCGCGATCTTCAGATCTACGACGTGGCCAGCGACACCTGGAGCCTGGGCGCGCCGCTGCCAACCGGCAGCAGCCATAACCGCTCGCTCGTGCACGACGGCCGCATCTGGGTCTTCGGAGGCCAGCGCGAGGCGCATCTGGTACTTGACCAGGTCCGCAGCTACGACCCGATCACTGATACGTGGTTCCTGCACAGTTCGATGCCCGAGACGCGCAAGGCGGGCTACGTGTTCGTTGAGGATGACACGTTCTTCTACATCGCAGGCGATGCGTTTCTCCGCGGCTTCCCGCTGCGGACGCTGATCGGGCGGCTCTTGTAGTCGCTGTTTGGCAGGCCCCGCCAATAGACTGCGCCCGCTTGAACACGCCGCCGGGCATGATCCCGCTGCCGATCGATCCGCTGGTCCCGCGGGTGATCCAGGCCCTGCGCGACGGGCGAGATGTCGTGCTCGTCGCCGAACCGGGCGCCGGCAAGACCACCCGCATCGCCCCCGCCATCGTGCGGGCGGGGCTGCTTTCACCTCCAAACGACAAGCTGGTCATGCTCCAGCCCCGCCGCGTGGCCGCGCGCGCCGCGGCGGGGCGGATCGCCCTGGAGCAGGGGTGGCGGCTGGGGGATGAGGTGGGTTACCAGGTTCGATTCGAGCGTGTGCTGACGCCGCGGACGCCGCTGAGAGTGCTCACGGAAGGCATCCTCGTTCGGCAACTCGTTGGCGATCCGGAGCTTACGGGCATCGGCTGCGTGATCCTGGATGAGTTTCACGAGCGATCGATCCACAGCGACCTTTCGCTGGCGATGCTGCGGGAGGCCAGGGCGGTGCGGCCCGACCTGCGGCTGGTGGTGATGAGCGCCACGCTGGATGCGGACGCTGTCGCGGACTACCTGGGCACGGCGGGCGGGGTGGAAGTGATCCATGTGCCGGGCCGGCTGTTTCCGGTAGATGTGGAGTACGCCGGCGATTCGCCCGTGGCGGTTGAGGAGCGTGTGGCATCGGTGCTTGGCAGGCTTTGGGATCACTCAGCCGCGTCGCCACACGACGCGGCTGGGCGCGCGGGAGGATACGAGAGTCCAAAGGATGCCGGCGATATCCTGGTGTTCCTTCCAGGCGTCCGGGAGATCGAGAGGACCATGGACGCCATCAATCGCCCGGCCCGCGCGCGGGGATACGACGTCCTACCCCTCCATGGCTCGCTAACCAGGGATGAGCAGGACCGCGCCGTCAGCTTCGATGCCGCCGGCCCGCCCCGGGTGATTTGCGCGACCAACATCGCCGAAACGTCGCTCACGCTGCCTGGTGTGCGGGTAGTGATCGATTCTGGTCTCGTCCGCCAGGCCGGCTACGACACGGCACGGGGGCTGGAGACGCTTTCGACAGTCCGCATCAGCAAGGCATCCGCCGAACAGCGCCGCGGGCGCGCGGGGCGCGTGGCGGCGGGGCGATGCGTTCGCCTCTGGTCGAAGATGACGCAGCACCGCCTGGCGGAGTTTGACGTGCCGGAGATCCGCCGGGTGGACCT
>JBGTBZ010000236.1:0-2511 GCA_041749155.1 Phycisphaerae bacterium | reverse complement strand
GCTTGCCGAGGCGGGGATCGATGCCGCGGGGATCGTGAACGCGGTGCGCGGGGCCATTTCCGCCAGGCAGGCAGCGGAGTCCTCTGGGGATGCGGCGGCACCTTCCGCTCACGTTGTCGGTGCCTGAGGGCCGATACCTTTCCCCATGGACGAAGCTATCGATCAGCCTGCGGCTGCGGCCGGGCCTACCCGCGTGCTCTACGGGCCGATGGAACGCAAGCTCCGACACGAAAACCAGCTTGCCCGCGAGGGATACGAGTTCCGGCGCGCCTTTTCGCGGGCGGAGCTCGTGCAGGGGATCCTGGACTGGTCGCCGGACATACTCCTGCTCCGGTGGGAGAACGAGCATGCGGAGGATTTTTCGGAGTTTCCGACCGTCAGGCTGCTGAGCTTTCTGGGCAAATACCTCGTTGTGACCCGGCTCCCGATCCTCCTGCTTGAGGATGATCCCGGCTGGGAGGCGCTTGTCCCCTACGGAATCGTCGGCCAAGCGCCCCTAATGAACGGGGGGATTGCGGAGTTCCGGGAGGCGCTGGAGTCTGCCAAGGCCCTTGTCGCCCACCCGACGCTGATGAACATGGTCCGCCGCAAGGTGGCATAGGGCCTGACCCGGGCAGCCGGTTGAACTCGCGCTCTGCATGGAGTAGATTGCCTGCGGGCTGGAGATTGATCCCCCCGCGGGAAGCGGAACGTCCCCCACCCGGCTCCCGCGCACCCAGCCCACGTGACCCCGCCCCGGCCGCCCCCAGCCGGGGCGGTTTGGCTCGCCTGTCGCGGGCGCGGGCGATTCTGGTGTTCCGGGAGGAAAGAGGCTAGCTAATTGGCAGCCGGGCAGCGTTCTGCCCGGAGGGGCCGCGTCCGGGGCTTTGGCTCACCCTCGAACAGCGACCGTTCCGCCACGGATGGCGTCCGTGGTGGCGTTGTGAGCCAAGGAGAAACCGAGATGCCGTCTTATCACGTCAACAAGAACGCCCAGCCTACTGGCGAGCACGAGGTGCACGAAACGGGGTGCGCACATCAGCCCGACGCGGCGAACCGAGACGCCCTCGGATGGCACAGCGACTGCCACGGGGCGGTGCGGGAGGCCAGGAAGAGGTATAACAAGGTCGATGGCTGCTATTACTGCTGCAAGCCGTGTCATACACGTTGAACCATGTTGTCCACCTTGCCGTCCGCTCTCTTAGATTGGACTAACGGCCTCGAAAGCGCGGCAACCGTTAACCTGCTACGGACACCGAAAGGAGCCACCAATGTCTGATGGACCCCGAGACCGACGTGGAGAAAATCAAGAGCGTGACGAGAAGCGCGATGAGTTTCGCGACGTAGAGGAGGAGTCGTTGGAGCGCGTCGAGAAGTCTTACGACCGCGACTCCTATGGCCAGCACGAGCCGGACCCAGACTCGGACCCCGTGGACACGTTGGACATCGACCGCGACGAGTAGGCGCTGGACGCCTATGCCCGATCTCTTCCGCAACACCCTCTACTACGGCGACAACCTCAAGGTCCTGCGCGAGCACGTGCCGGATGAGAGCGTGGACCTGGTCTATCTCGATCCGCCGTTCAACTCCAACGCGGACTACAACGTGCTCTTTGCCGAGCATGGGGAGGCCAGCCACGCGCAGATCAGGGCGTTCGGCGACACGTGGAAGTGGGACACGGAGGCGGCGGCCAACTTCAACGATGCGATCACCAGCGGCATCGGGAAGGTGCCCGACGCGATGGACGGGCTCAAGCGCCTGCTCGGCACGAGCGACATGATGGCCTACCTCTCGATGATGGCTCCTCGCCTCGTCGAGCTGCACCGCGTCCTCAAGTCCACCGGCAGCCTCTACCTACACTGCGACCCGACCGCAAGCCATTACCTGAAGATCCTGCTGGATGCGGTGTTCGGGCCCGCGAATATGCGGGCAGAGATCGTGTGGCGGCGTACCTATGGTCATGGGGGAGCCACCAACTACCACCGCGTCCATGACTTGATCTTCTACTACACGCGCTCCCGCAACTTCACCTGGAACCGCCCGCGTCTACCGCTGACCGACCGTTACATTCAATCGCACTACCGCTCGGTCGACGAGGCTGGCCGTCGCTACCAGCTCATCACCGCTCACGGCCCCGGCCAAGGCCCGCCTCGGCGCTTTGGTGATCGCGAGATCGCTCCGCCCACGGGGCGACATTGGATGGATCAAGAGACGATTGATGCGGACATGGCAGCCGGCATGATCGTCTTTACGCGATCTGGGATGCCACGAAAGAAGCGGTACCTCGATGAGGAAGATGGCCGGCCGATCCCCGACGTGTGGGACGACATCTTTCCAATCAACTCCCAGGCTGACGAACGCCTTGGTTACCCAACGCAGAAGCCTGAGGCGCTGTTGGAGCGAATCATCCGTGCTTCGAGCAGCGCGGGCGACGTCGTTCTTGATCCCTTTTGCGGCTGCGGAACAGCGGTCGTCGCGGCGCAGAAGCTGAATCGTCATTGGCTCGGTATCGACGTCACTCATTTGGCGACG
>JBGTBZ010000235.1:0-4507 GCA_041749155.1 Phycisphaerae bacterium | reverse complement strand
CCCCTGCGCCAGCGCCGTCGCCGCAGCCCCGGAAAACAGCACCAGCGCCGCCGCGGCGCAAAGCCAAAGGCGAGGCGCCCCATGCACTGGGTTTAGACGCTTCATGTTCTACGCCTTTCGGTGCGGCTACTTGCTGACACGCTCCAGATAGCTGCCGTTCTCGGTGTTGATCTTGATCCGGTCGCCCGGGTTCATGAAGGGAGGCACCTTCACGTTCAGCCCCGTCTCCGTGACCGCGTCCTTCATCTGGTTCGTCGCGGTGGCCCCCTTGATGCCCGGGGGGGTGTCTGTGATCTGGTGCTCGACGGTCTTGGGCAACTCGTAGCTGACCATCTTTCCGTCGTGGTAAAGCGCCTGCATCTGCATGTTGGGCACGAGATAAAGCGCATCCTTCCCCAGGACATCGGCCGGCACGTGGGGCTGGTCGTAGGTCTCGGTGTCCATGAAGACGTAGCTGTCGCCGTCGCTGTAGAGATACTCGACCACCCGGCGGTCGAGGGTAGCCGTCTCGATGTTGTCGGTGGCCCCCACCCGCTTGTCGATGTAGGCGCCGCGCTGAACGTCGCGCAGCTTGAACTGCACCTTTGCCCTCAGGTTGCCGGGCGTGTTGTGGTCGGCACCGGTCACAACGTACAGCGTGCCGTCAACGATCACTGCCTGGCCCCGCCGAATGTCACTCGCTCGCATATGTATTCTGTCCGTTTGTCAGTAGCCGATTTCGGGTTGTCTCTGGTAGACAAGGACGTTAAACCGCTGATCCACACGGGTCAACGAGCCCCAACTTGCCAGCCAGCCCCGTGGATCATTAAAACAGGCCGTGAACACCCCTAACCACGGACCTACCCCATGCAGCAGATCAAGATCTTCAAGGGCATCGAAAGCGAGATCACCGATCTCGAGAACCGCGTTAACAGCTGGATCGGCCAGTCGGGCGCCCGCGTCCTCCAGACCTTCGGGAACATCTCGCCACAGAGCCTTTCCCAGAGCCACGGCCCCGGCCTCAGCAAGTCTTTCACACCCAGCGATGTCCTAATCGTTGTCGTGTACGAGCAGGCGTGAATGCCCGAGACCATCGCCGACATTCCCCTCTTCGTGCCGCCGGCCCTGGCGGCGCTTGCCTGGCTTTGGACGACGCTTCAGGTCGCCGTTGTCGCACTCGGGCTGCTGATGGCCCTTGGCACCCTTGCCAGTCTCACGCGCCTGCCCTGGTGGTTCGTCCGCGGATGGGACTTTCCCCGGCTCCAGATCGCCACCGTCGCGATTGGCTGCGGCATCGGTGACCTGGCACTCGCCAGGGCCCGCGGGGGTACGGGGTGGTTTGACTGGCTCTTCCTGGCGGTAATGGCGGTCATCGTCGCCTGGCAGGCCTGGCGGATTCACGATTACACGCCCTTGGGCAAGCGCGAGATCAAGCCTGCCACCGCCGGTCGCGGCAGTTCCGGCGTCCTTCGGATCGTCATCAGCAACGTCCTGGAGAAAAACCGCCAGTTCGATCGCTGGCGCAAGATCATCGAACGGGAGGTCCCGGACGTCATCCTCGCCGCGGAAGTCGACGACGACTGGGTTCGCGAGATCAACCGCAGCTTCGGCGAGTCGCATCCTCACCAGGTCAGCCAGGCGCAGAGCAACTGCTACGGGATGGCCCTGTGGAGCCGCCTGCCCCTCATCGAACCAAGGCTGGAATTCATCGTGCAGGAAGACATCCCCAGCATTCACACGCAACTGGAGCTGGGCGATGGCACGATCGCCTGCCTGCACTGCCTGCATCCGCGTCCGCCAGTGCCGCAGGAGCAAGCCACCAGCTCGCCGCGTGACGCCGAGCTGGTAATCGTCGGCAAACGGATCCGCCAGGAGCGGGAGGATGGTCACGCTGAGCCCACTATCGTCGTCGGCGACCTCAACGACGTCGCCTGGAGCCGCACCACCCGCCTCTTCCAGAAGCTCAGCGGCCTTCTCGACCCGCGTCGCGGCAGGGGCCTTTACAACACCTTCAACGCCAACAGCAGGATCTTCCGCTTTCCGCTGGATCACGTCTTCGTCAGTCGTGAGTTCCGGCTGATGGACCTTCGCGTGCTCGAAAGCGTCGGCAGCGACCACTTCCCAGTCCGCATCACTCTGTCGCATGAGCCGGAGAAGCAGGCCCAGCAGCACGAGCACAGGCCCGACGCAGAGGATGTGAAGGAGGCACAGGAGACTATTCTGACGCAGCAGGAGCGGGAGGTGGATGGCACCGAAGACGGCCATCTCTCCCGGTAGCCGCCGACCACGGGGATCGCGAGTCGTCCTTGACCAAGCCCCTGCCGATCGATCCCGAGCAACCGACGGAGGAGCGGCTTACCCCGCGCCGGGTTGTCGCCGCCTACGCAGTGCACGTACTGACTGCCTCCGGGATCATCTTCCTGTTCCTGGCGGCGATGGAGCTGGCCCGGGAGGAGCCGAGTCCCGTGCGTGTCTTCCTGTGGCTGATCGTCGCCACCATCGTGGATTCGATCGACGGGCCATTGGCGCGACGACTGCATGTGAAGCGGTTCGCGCCCAGTATCGATGGCAGGGCGATCGACGACATTGTCGACTACATCGGATTCACCTTCATCCCGCTCCTGCTGGTCTGGCGGATGGACTGGGTCCCCGGCGAGGCAGAGCTGGGCTGGCTGTGGATCGCCCCGCCCCTGGTCGCCAGCCTCTTCGGATTTGCCAACTTGGAGGCCAAGGACGAGGCCCGCGGCCTTTTCCGCGGGTTTCCGAGCTACTGGAACATCCTGGCGGTGTACCTGGGTCTGCTGCCGGCCTACTTCGGCGCCGCCGGGCCGTGGGTCGGCGGAGGGCTGCTGCTGTTCTTTGCGGGGCTGACGGTCGCCCCGGTCTGGTTCATCTACCCGAATCTTGCCCGGCACCCCTGGCGGCTGCCCGTGCTGGGGGGCGCGGTCGCCTGGCTGATCCTGCTCCTGGCAATGCTGCCGTTCTATCCGGATCGCGTTCCGGGGTGGCTGACCCTGGCATCGCTCATCTACCCCGTTTTCTACATCCTCGCCTCGATCCACCTCCGCCGGACCGGCCAGGATGGCTCCTCCCGGCTCGCCGCCCCGCACGCAGAGGCGGATGGCGGGTAGACTTTCACCTATGCCTTTCGCCCGCCTATTGACGGCCTTCTTTCTGCTGCCGCTGCTACTTCTGACGGGCGCCCAGGACCGGCCATTGGAGGAGGATGGCCGGCTCGAACCCTTCCCCGGCTGTCAGATCACCCGCCGAACCATCACTGAGCCACGGCGAAATGTGATGTACTTTGTCCGGCTCGACCCGGAGCAGGTGAGCTTCGTTGCGACTTCCGATAACGGCGAGGCCCCCGGGGAGACAACAGTCCAGACGACCCGCGGCTTCCTGGAGGATCAGGGCCTCCACCTGGCCTTCAATACCCATTTCTACCGGCTTCCCCGCATCGGGGACTTTCCCACGCCCTTTGCGGATCTCTGTGGTGCCGCCGTCTCCAACGGGCAGGTCATCTCTCTTCAGGAGGAAAACTACCCCGCCGTCGAGATCGATCAGGAAAACCGTCTGAAGTTGCTGGGGCCGACGTTCGGACTGCCGGGACGTCACATCGTCGTGGCTGGGAACCGCGTCCTGGTGGAGCATGGCCGTAGCCGTATCCCCCGGCGTCCGGATACTCCCCAGCCCCGTACCGCCCTGGGAATGATGGCCGACGGCACCCTCCTGGTGGTCGTCGTGGACGGCCGCCAGCCCGGCCGGAGCGAGGGATTGACCATGAAGGAGCTGGCGGACCTGCTTGTCGAGGAAGGCGTCATGCTGGCGATCAACCTGGACGGCGGGGGCAGCACCACGCTCGCAATCCGGGAGGATGGACAGAGCAGGGTGGTGAACGTCCCGGTGGGGGTAGCGGACCGTCCGGGAACCGAGCGGCCCGTCGGGTTCAATCTGGGGGTAGTCGCGCGCCCGCCGGACCCAGCCACGCAGCCGGCCGGGGAGTGAGCGGACCGTCGCAACAATTTGTCATTAACGCAACGGTTGTGGGGGTGTCGAACAAATCGACCGATATATTCCCCGGAGCCGCACGAGGCGATCGCAACGGGAACGGGCATTGCATTGGCTCCGCCCGTGACCCCCGCCGATCGCTCATCGGGGCCCCATGAGGGTCTCCTCGCGGAGATTGCCGCCTGCATGGCGCTTACAACCCCCGTCGCCTGGGAGCTGAGGCCGGTTCAGCTCACCGATCGCGACACGTTCAGCCCCTATCTCACCGGTCTGGCCGATCCTCTGTCCGATTACACCTTCGCGCAGGTCTACGGCTGGCGCACGGCCCTGAACCTCTGGTGGCGGATCATCGACGGACACCTCTGCGTTTTCGCAAACGGCAGCAATCTGTCGATGCTCATGCCACCGCTGGCCCCGCCGGGCACGCCGGGCATGCAGCGGGCGCTCCGCCGTGCCTGCGAGATCATGCATGACTACAACGCCGAACTGGCCGACCGCGAAGGCGCCGGCGGCGTGGTCG
>JBGTBZ010000234.1:0-2220 GCA_041749155.1 Phycisphaerae bacterium | reverse complement strand
CAGGATGTGGCCGACTGGAAGTACGCCAGCGCCACGACGCGCACGCGCCTGACCATTCCCTTCCCGCCCAGCACGACGGGCGACACGGTCTGGTTTTGTGCCCAATGGCGAAATGCTAAAGATGAGAGTGGGCCGGCCAGCAGCCCCATCAGCGTGAACCTCCCCGCCGGCGTGCCGCTGCCGGGCGAGATGGAAGACGCGGCGTAAACGGCTTCGCTCGCGACAACCAAAGAGGAAGCGCCCGGCGGCGTGATCGAAAGGTCATGCCGCCGCTGGTTTTGTTTAGGGCGTCTGGCATCGCGAGCTGCCGCTGGGCGGGCATGCCCGCCCTCTCCGCCTCGCTGCGCTCGGCACCTCTCCCGGGGGGAGAGGCGTTGGGCCCGCCGCGGACGGCGTTCTATTCGCTGAAAGTGAGAATCGTGGTGACAGGATTTGAACCTGCGGCCTCTTCGTCCCGAACGAAGCGCTCTGCCAAGCTGAGCTACACCCCGCAAAAGTGCGGTCATTCCTCTTCAGTTGTCTGCGGCCCCGCGGCCTGTCGCCGCGGCGACCGCTCTGCCAAGCTGAGCTACACCCCGGAAATGGCGGCGGACTTGCGCCGTCCCGAGCCAGGCATCCTAGGCGGGGTAGCGACCCCTGCCAATCCTCCGCCATCGCCCTTCGTCAAGGAATCTGTACGTTGCTGGCGCCGGTTGGGATCGTACCGGCGCAGCCGCGGCAGGGGTTTCAGAAGGCGGGCAAAACTAGGCCGCTTTCCGGTCAGGCGGCTGCTGGGCCTGCTCGGCTTGAATCTGGTCCGGGGATGGCCGTGGCGGCGACATCCCGAGGTAGCGGCGCATCTTTGCGGCGAAGGGGCGGGCCTCGGGTTCATAGTCGCTTTCACCGAGGGTGAAGAGATGCCCGCAGCCGCACGCTTCGAGCTTCTTGCGCAGCTTCTTGTCGTTGCGCAGGTCGGTCTGCGTAAAGACCGAGAGCTTGTCCAGCTCCAGCACCTCCACGTCGCCGCGCTCCAGCCGCAACAGCCTGTACAGCTTCCGCGACTCGGGCGTTCCCTGCATCGTCAGGAACAGAAACGTCCGGACCGCCACCGCATTCTCGAGCGGCGTCACCACCAGATAGCCCAGCCGATCTCCCTGCAGGCGGTACTCCACCAGCAGGTCTTCGCCGCCAGCGTTCCGTTCGGCGGCGCCGCCGCCCGCGCCGCGGCCGCGACGCATCTTCGCCAGTCTCCCGCCGGCCCATGGGACGACTTTCGCCTCCGCCAGGGAGTGATACAGCCAATATTCCAGGTAAGGCGCCATCCGCGGCAGGTCGATGCGCCTGTGCATGTTCTCCAGCGCGTGCCGCTGGACGTAAACCGGGTACTTCCTGCCGGAGTCGGGCCGGCCCATCTGCTGCGCCGTCCAGTTCAGCCAGCGCACCTCGTCCCAATCGTTCCCAGTTGCCACCTGGAACATCGGCCGACGCTTCCCGTCCAGCTCGACGGCCTGCATCCTGGCCGGCTCGGAGGCGAGGGTAATCGTCAGCACGTTCTTTCGGCTGGCCGAGAGTTGCATGCGGCATCGCGCAGTCAGAGTGCGCAGGTCCATCGCGCTGTTGGCGATGAGCGGGAGCACGACCGCCTTGTGCAGGGGGCCGAACGTTGCGGGCATCTGCTCGAAGTAATACTGGAGATATGGCCATGCCGCTTCCATGAATGCCCGTGCCGGCTCCGGCACGTCGTCCTGCTTTCGTCCCTGCTCCACCGCGAGCTTCAGACCGATGATCACCGTGTAGAAGTCGCGCAACGAGATCTCTATGTCCAGCGGTACCATGGCCCGCCTGACGTTCTGCTCGATTACCCGACGCAGCTTCCGGTGGCGGTCGTCTGTGGGAAAGCTCTTGTCGAACTCCAGGACCGGCTCGGGACACTTCCACAGGACGAACCCCACCTGGCATCCCCGGGGCATTCTCGAGAACGAATCCCAGAGATCGAGGCTCTTGAGCACCGCCTCGTAACGGCGCAGCGCCTTGCCGTGCTGATCCATGTGTCCCGCCGCATCCCGGCGGCGCGGGCGTCGAGTGGCCATAACCTGTTTATCGGCCGTCCGGCCGCCGGCCGTCCAGCCCTAGCGTTCTGGCAGCCTGGATCCCACATCCCCGGGATGATCGATGTCGCGCTCCGCCGTCGGCATCTCGATCGCGGACACCTCCAGCGACCCGCCGCGCAGCAGGTCGCGG
>JBGTBZ010000233.1:0-2854 GCA_041749155.1 Phycisphaerae bacterium | reverse complement strand
CGGCGGCCCTGGCACAATCCCAGCAGATGGCCCAGAACGATTTCGGCGGAGGCGGCGGAGGCCTCGGCGGCGCGGCGGCGACCAAGGGAGCGGGGATCGAGCTCTACGCCCGTGCCAGCAACCTGCAGAGCCTGATGGACGCTGATGCCGCTAACAAGCTGATGGAACAGGACTTGCGCGACAAGCTGGCGGACGCCGCCACGCCCGCCGATGAGCGCGAGGAACTCGAGAAGCAGGTCCTGACGATTGAGCAGACGCGGCAAATGGCCGCCGACGCCCGCGAGCAGGCGGTGGACCGCCTGGGCGACCAGGGCTTCGTCGCCGGCTTTGGCTCCAACGGCGGCGAGGAATTCCTCAGCTACCTGCACCTGGCGGAGGCGATCTGCACCGACGAGGCCGGGGAGAAGCGTGACGCGGCATGGTCGAACTTCCGCCGCGGCATCCTGAGCAACCTGGTGCGGGTGCAGGAGCAGGATGGAAGCTGGAGCGGCCACCACTGCATCACCGGCAAGACCTTCTGCACGGCGCTGGCGGTGCAGGTGCTTCTGACGGAGCCGGAGCCCGAATGGCGTCACGTCGAGTAGTCGGGCAGCAGCATGCGACGGAGCGGTGACCGTGAGGCTGGCGGTTCTGCCCTGACCGCTCCCTCACGGTCGCGGCTCGTTCCGGGGCGGGAGGCCTTTCTCACGCCCCCCAGCCACCGGCGTAGGCACTGGAGTAACCGCCGGCACGCACTTCCGCCAGCTCATACAGCCGCTTGGCCACCTGCCGCAGGTGCAGCATGTCGTGCGCCAGCCACGAAGCCAGCATCTCCCCCGCCGCCATCGTGCCGAACTTGCTGGTGTGCGTCTGCGACCAGTCCGGCGGAGGGGATGCGGATTCCAGCGAGCGGAGCCAGGCGACGCGCTCAGCCCGGCGGGCGGCGAAGCGGTCGAGCGATTCGGCGAGGTCGCGCGACTGGTAATCGCGCTCGCGGGCCCAGCCCTCGGGGTCGATGGGCGGCCAATCCTGCTCTGGGCTTTCGAGAAGAAGGCGCAGGCGAACGGGGAAATCGGCTTCTTCCTCGTCCGCGAGGTGATTGACGATCTCGATGATGCTCCACGCCCCCGACGGCGGGCGATGGCGGGCCTCGGCATCGGTCAGGCCGGCAACGGCGGCGCGCAGGGTGGCGGGGAATCGCTCCAGGGCGGCGATGCAGGCGGGGAGATTCACAGGATGTGAAGTCGAGCTGCGCACGCCCGAAGGGTAGCGCGTCCCGTCCCCCGTCCCAACCGGTGTCAGGACCGCCCGCGGATGGCCTTGACGAGCTGCTGCTTGGTCATCTTGCTGCGGCCGTTGATGTTGCGGTCCTTGGCGATGTTGTAAAGCTCATCCTTGCTGCGCGTCTCGAGGCCGCGGGAGGGGTTGCCGGTGCCCTGGGTGGTCTTGTTGGGCGTGCGGCCTTCCTCGCGGCGGTTCTTGTTGACGGTGCGGGCGGCGATCTCCTTGGCGCGCTCGAGTTCGCGTCCGCGATCGCGCTCGCTCTGCTTGATGTGCTCGTACATCCGCTCGTCTTTGTGATTCCAGGCCTGGGGCATGTGCGCTCCTTTCGTGGCTGATTCAAGAGCAAATGCCGCGCCAGAACCGATCAGCGCAGAGGAAGCCTCCGGACGCGAATCCGGTTCGGCGTGACCGTGACCACGGCTCCTGCCTTCAAATCCTCCGCGGCACGCTCAAAGACGCTCAGCAGCAAGCGCTCGAGCAATTTCGCATCGACCCTGCTTAGCCTCAGTTGGATCACGGATGGCGTGGCCGCCCCAGATATTGCCAGTAGACGATGAAAGTCGGCATCGAGCGTGACAACGGCCCAGCCGCGACGCTGCGCCTCCGCCAGGACGATCGAGTCTTCCGCTGCGTGCATTCCGATCTGGGCGATGTGTTCACACGGGGCACCCCGGAGTTGAAGCAGCTTGACCGCGGAGCGTGGCAGCCCTTGGTCCAGCAGCAGCCCGGTGGTGAACGAGACCATTTTTTCAGGCACTTGCCGAGGCAGGAAGGTCGATTTCTCGATCCGCGATCAATGCCGCCGCGTAAGCCAACGCCTGCCGGATGTCCTCGTCCTCCAGCTCCGGGAACTCGCGTCGGAGATCTGCGCGGCTCGGGTAAGTCGCCAGGAGGTCCAGCACACGCCGAACCGTCAGGCGCATGCCGCGAATCGTCGGCTGCCCGTTCATGACCGCGGGGTTGCTCGTGATACGGTCGAGGTGCATCAGGGGATTGTATAGAGCTAAAACGTCCCACCGCTCCCTGCAGGGCCCTGCAGCATTTCCGCGGGCAGGCCCATGTCCGCCGCGACCTTCGCCATCTCGTCGCGGGCGGCCTGGGTGGCCTTCTGCTGGGCGGCGGCGACGGCGGCGACAACCAGGTCCTCCAGCAACTCCAGGTCCGAGGCCTGGGCGGTGCCCAGGTTCAGGCGCTGCGGGTCGATTGCCAGGCGCACCAGCTCGAGCTTGCCGTTGCAGGTTGCGGTGACCATCCCCCCGCCGGCGTCGGCGTCAGCGCGGATCTCGCCGAGCTTCGACTGCACTTCCTGCATCTTGGCCTGCATGTCGCGCATCTTGCCAAGCATCCCCGGCAGGCCGGCGAGGTTTTTCAGGTTCTCGAGCATGCCGGGATGGTAGTCAGTGAGCAGTAGCCAGTAGGCAGCAGGCTGAGACCTTCTGGCTCCTGGCTCCTAGCCACCCGCCTCTCACCCAACTTCCTCTACCTTTACGATCCGCGCGCCAAGCTCGCGAATGGCGGTGGCGACGAGGGGATCGGATTCGAAGTCCGCCGCGGCGGGTGGCGTGGGGGCGTCGGCGGCGTCCGGCGCGGC
>JBGTBZ010000232.1:0-4978 GCA_041749155.1 Phycisphaerae bacterium | reverse complement strand
GACGACGGCCGCCGCCGAGCCCCTGGCGAAGCCGCCGCGACATCTCCTGAAGGCGTTGCCGGGTCCGACGAGGGGGCCGGTGAGGCCCTCACGCCAGAATCCGGCAAGGTGCCGGCCTCAGAGTCCCTGGAGAGTGTCCCGGCCGGCCAGGCCTGATCCACCGGCACGGACAACGGGGATCACGCGCCGGTCGTCATCTCGACCGGCGTCGCTCGGTCATCACTCAACATCAGAACATCTACCGCGAGACCCGACATGGCAATCACCGCAGCACAGGTCAACGAGCTACGCCGGCGCACCGGCCTTGGCATGATGGAGTGCAAGAAGGCCCTCCAGGAGAACGACGGCAACGTCGAGAAGGCGATCGAGTACTTCCGCAAGAAGGGCGTGAAGACCAGCGTCGCCGGCCGCGAGGCCGGTGAAGGGCGCGTCGGCGCCTTTCTCAACGCCGACCGCACCCGCGGCGTCCTCGTCGAAGTCAAGTGCAACACCGACTTTACCGCCCGCAACGAGATCGTCGGCGACATCCTCGAGCTGGCCGGCAAACGCCTCCTGGAAGATCCGCGTGCTGACGCCGCCGCGGATGCGCAGGTCAGCCAGAAGCTGGTCTCCGTCAGCCAGCAGACTGGCGAGAATGTCCAGCTTGGCCGCACCCGCGTCCTGGAGGGGGCCAAAGTCGGCAAGTTCGAGTACACCGTAACGAACAAGGTCGCCGCCCTCGTCGCCACCGACAATGCCGACGTGCCGGATGAAGTGTTGAGCGACATTGGCCTGCACCTGGTGGCGGTGAAGCCGGTCGCGGTCGGCCTGAGTCGTGAGGATGTGCCGCCCGAGCTGGTGGCCCAGGAGCGCGAGATTGCCGTTGAGCAGGCGAAGGCGACAGGCAAGCCCCAGGAGATCGCCGAAAAGATCGCCGAGGGAAAGATGGGCGCGTTCTACCGCGAGCGCGTGCTCGGCGAGCAGGAGTTCATCAACCCCGACAAGTTCAAGGGCACCGTGACCGAGTACGCCAGGAAAGCCGGGGCAAGCGTTACCGGCTTTGCGCGCCTCGAAGTCGGCGCCGACTGAGGTCTGGCGTAGATCACGATGCCGCGGCATTTGCCGCGGCTTTCTTTGAGCCGAGCAAGGCGTCCGTTTCAGTTCACCACGTGCGCCGCCTCGAAGCCGAGGCAGCCGCTGACAGGCGTCACGACAAGATGCAAAGGCTCGTGCTGCGGGTGACCACACTCCTCGCGAAGGTCCTCAGGGGCCTTGCGTGAGCTGCGGATCTGCACGAGCTTCTGGCGCTCATGCTGGTCCATGTCGCCATGCTCGCCGAAGTGCTTGCACAGGCCGCACTGGCCTTCGGTTACGGTCATCATGGGTGTCTCCCTGGCTGCGTTGATCTCGAACGTTAGAACTCCCCGACAGAGGCAATATCGGTACCGCCGGCCCGTGCGCCGATCTAAATCTCCCTGATTGCCCGCAGAGATTCCGTCTCACTTTCCGTCTACGTGTCAGAGCTACGGCCGGCCCGGGCCCGCCGAGCCAGCGCGGGCGCGCAGCAGCGATTGAAACCGGGGGGCCGCTTGGCGACGGGGGTTATAGGATCGGCCAGGAGCCTCAGATGACCCGCGTCCCCCTGGAATACGCCTCGGAACGCCGGCGCCGCAGGGTGCCGGTGCTGGCCATCGGGCTGGGGCTGATGATCGTCGTGCTGATCGGCATCGTGTTTGTGCTTGTGGAGCGCCAGCGCCAGACGCAGCAGGCACTGCTTGTCAGCAAGATGGCCGAGGCCCAGCTTCTCAGCCAGATGCAGGTCGCGCGCGCCGCGCAGTTGCAGGCGGCGGCAACTCAAGCCTCCGCCACTCCCGCGGAGTTCCGCCTCGAGCAGCGGGGCGCGCACGTGCTAGAGGATGCAAAGGTGCGCGTCTCAATCGGCGACATCACCGGCGGACGGGTGCGCGTGTCTGTCGAAGATGACACGGGACGCCTCCTGGTCGAGGCACGTTCCATGCGGCAAGGCGATGTGCTGCAGTTCACAGGGCCGGCGGACGCCTCATTTCGCCTGGAGCTGCTGGAGCTGACCAACCTGCTCATCGGCAATGACTTCGCCCGGCTACGCCTGAGTCCCGCCGCGCCCGCGACGCAAGCGACACGGCCCGCGGCGCCCGAACTCACCGAGACGCAGAAGATCGACCTGCTCCTGGCGCGCGTCGCCGGCGCCCGGAACATCGTCTTCATCCGCAATGGAAGCGAGCACGCCCCCCCGGAGGCCGCCGACCACCTCCGCATGAAGTGGGACCAGGCCGGCGGGGCTTCGGACTCGGACGCCACCGCCCTCGACTTCATCGAGCGTGTCGCAACCCGATCGAGCCTCAGCGGACGCCAATACCGCGTCCGGCTTCCAGATGGGCGGGAAATAACCGCCGCCGACTGGTTGCGCGAGCAGTTGCGACAGATCGAGGAGGGCCGATGAACATCCCCCTCCCGACACTCGGCGGAAAGCAGCTCTGGACGGACCTGCGCATCGATACTGACGGCTGGCGTATCCAGCGCCACGCCTTCACCGGCCACTGCCGCTTGCTGGACGACCACGATCGCCGCCGCGCATGGGGATCGCGGGCCGTCTGCGAGGAGGGGTGGCGCCGCCTGCATCCTTCAGCCTCCGGGGAACGCAAGGGCCATGAGCTGGTCGTACTGCTGCATGGCCTGGGCCGATCGCGAACCGCCATGCGGCCGATGGGCGCCTTCCTGCGGGACAGCGGCTACGACGTGGTCGAGTTCGGCTACGCCAGCACGCGTGCGACGGTCGAGCAGCATGCCCGGGCCCTGTCCAGCGTGCTCGATTACCTCAAGGGTTATGACCGCGTGCATTTCATTGGCCACAGCCTCGGAAACCTCGTCGTCCGCCGCTACCTCGCGATGCAGGACGGGGAACAGGAGCCGCAAGCGCATGTGGGGCACGTGGTCATGCTCGCCCCGCCCAATCATGGCTCGCGCCTGGCGATGCGCCTGCAGCGCAACCCGGTCTATCTCGTGGCCCTGGGCCCGACCGGCCAGGAGATCGCCGACTGGCGCGAGCTGGAGGCCACGCTGGCGACGCCCGAGCACTTCGGCGTGATCGCCGGTTCCTATGGCGGCCTTGCCAATCCGCTGCTGGACGCCGAGGGGGATCTTGTCGTGACGGTGGAGGAGACGAAGCTGGAGGGCATGAGTGACTTCCGCAGCATGAACGTGACGCACACTTTCCTGATGCGCAATCCGCAGGTGATGCGCATGACGCTCTGCTTCCTTCGCGAGGGAAGCTTCGGCGAGTGACAGCGCACGACCCACCGCAACGCGACGCGAAGCGGCACCGAGCGCCATCCACCCCTCCAATGGCGGTGCGCGGAAAGCGCTCCAAAAGCGCACCGCGCCCGCGCCGCCCGGCCCTGGCGGCTCTCAAACGCCCTTCCGGCCACGATTTTTTCCATTTCCCGCGGTGCGCTTTTTTGCGCGCACAGACAGAAAGTGTGCCACTTGGCACACTCCCTCACTGGTGCCACAGCTTTTCCCGAAGGGGAAGCTGGCTCGGCTCGCGATCAACCGTTCCACATAAACACCCGCCTGGAGGCGAATCAGACCAACTGCAACACCCCTGGCAGGTCTCACGTCACGCCGCCCGGCAGTAGCGGACTCCGGAAGTGTGCCACGTGGCACACTTGTCCTAGCGCCCCTTGACCTCCGACCTCTGACCTCTGAATTGTGCCACGTGGCACACTCACGGACGTCGATATGACGCGGTTGTCGGCGCACACAGGGCCCATCTCCCTCCCGCGGTGCGCGAAAGGCGCTCCAAACGCGCACCAGCGCCCCTTCAATCCTCGATAGGCCCGAAAAATCAGTCTCTCGAGACCGTCTTCCCAGGATTTTCCGCAACCCGGTGTTCACCAACATCACCGCCGCCAGCGGCGCGACCGGGTAGTCCAATTACTCACCCCCCGTACCCCTCCGGGTGCCGCTCGAACCACTGCCACGCCGTGCGGATGATCTCCTCCGGCTCCTTGAACTTCGCCTCCCAGCCCAGCACGCGCTTCGCCGCCGACGGGTCGGCGTAAAGGGCCACGGCGTCACCCGGCCGCCGCGGGCCGTAGTCCACCGTCACCGGCCGGCCCGTCACCTTCTCCGCGGCGCTGATGATCTCACGGACGCTGAATCCGCGGCCGGTCCCGAGGTTGAGCTGGAGGTTTTCCCCACTCGCCCCGCCCAGCGCCTCCATCGCCAGGATGTGGGCGTCCGCCAGGTCGTTCACGTGAATGTAGTCGCGGATGCAGGTGCCGTCGGGCGTCGGGTAGTCGGTGCCGAAGACGACAATCTTCTCGCGCTGGCCGAGCATCGCCTGGAGAATCACGGGGATCAGGTGCGTCTCGGGATCGTGGTCCTCGCCAAGCTCGCCATCCGGGTCGCAACCGCTGGCGTTGAAGTAGCGCAGCGCCGCGTAGCGGAAGTCGGCATCCGCGTGGGCAAGGTCCTGGAGGATCTGCTCGACGTGCCACTTGCTGCGCCCATACGGACTGACGGGGGCCTTCTTCTCGCCCTCGGTGATGGGGACCGCCTCCGGGTCGCCGTAGACGGCGCAGGTGCTGCTGAAGACAAACCGTCGGACGCCCGCCTGCCTCATGCTCTCCAGAACGCTGATTGTCGTCGCCACGTTGTTCTGGTAGTACGCCAGCGGCTGCTCGACGCTCTCGCCCACATAAGCGAACGCCGCGAAATGCATGACGCAGTCGATCCGGTGCTCCCGCAGCGCCGCCGTCAGCGTGGCGCTGTCGGCAAGGTCCGCCCACACCGCAGGCACTTCCAGGATGTCCGCGACCTCGCGATGGCCACGGCTAGCGTTGTCGTAGATGACCGGGGCATGCCCAGCCTTCTTCAGGGCCTTGGCGGTATGGGAGCCGATGTAGCCGGCGCCGCCGGCGACGAGCACGTTCATCGCGCGGCAGTGTAGCCGGGGGCG
>JBGTBZ010000231.1:0-1519 GCA_041749155.1 Phycisphaerae bacterium | reverse complement strand
GGCCGGCCGCGAGGCGGCCATGCGGGCGGCGGTGGAGGCGGCGGCCGACCCATTCGTCCAGGACCTCCGCGACCATCGGGGCCGGACCGGCTACGACGCGCATCTGGGTGAGCGCGGGGTCAAGCTCTCGGGCGGCCAGCGCCAGCGCGTCGCCCTGGCCCGTGCGATCCTGAAGGACGCCCCGATCCTGGTGCTCGACGAGGCGACCTCGGCACTCGACAGCGAGACCGAGGTGACGGTGCAGGCGGCGCTCGACCGGCTGATGGCCGAGCGCACCGTGCTCGCCATCGCGCATCGCCTTTCGACCATCGCGCGCATGGACCGCATCGTGGTGCTCGACCACGGCCGGGTCGTCGAAAGCGGCACCCACACGGCGCTGCTGGCCAAAAGCGGCCTCTACGCCGACCTCTGGTCGCACCAGTCGGGCGGTTTCATCGGCTTGGAGGCTGCTGAATAATGTTGCCGCGACCAACTGGCGCAGGCTTTGATGTGCTGGCGATTCGAATTGGGGCGATTCGAGATGCCAATTCCCGACTTCCAGACGTTCATGCGCCCGCTCCTCGAGCTCGTCTCCGCCGAACCAAAGCGCATTCGTGATTGCATCGACCGACTCGGCGAGCACTTCAGCCTCAGCGAGCAGGAGCGGGTGGAACTCATCCCAAGCGGGCGGATGACGCGCTTGGCTAGCCGCGTTCACTGGGCAGCGACGTACATGGCGCAGGCTGGCCTCGTCGAGCGGCCTCGGCGCGGCGTCGTGGTGGCGACCGAGCGCGGGCGGGAGGTTCTGCGCGGGCACCAGGGCCGGATAGACATTCCTCTCCTCGAATCGTTCGCCGAGTTCCAGGCCTTTCGCGAACGCGGACGGCGCAATGGCGATGGCCCGGCCGCGGTGGAAGTGGCGGTGGCGGCCCTGGATCCCATACCGAAGAGCCCCAACGAGCGCCTGGAGGAGGCAGCGAGCGAGATCGAGAGCGCCATCCGGAGCGCGCTACTGCGACGCATCCTGGCCGCCGATCCTGGCGTTTTCGAGGGGCTCGTGGTGAAGCTACTTGAGGCCATGGGTTACGGCGGTGGTCGCGCCGGGGCCGGCGTCCGCGTCGGCCAGTCAGGTGACGGCGGGATCGACGGCGTCGTCAACGAGGACCCGCTCGGGCTCGACGTCGTTCACGTCCAAGCAAAGCGCTACGCCCCCGATCGCCCGATCGGAGCGTCGGCACTGCGGGAGTTCGCCGGTGCGTTGGACGAGCGCGGCGCGCTTAAGGGCGTCTTCGTCACGACGTCGGGTTTCACGCGCGACGCCTGGACCTACAGCGGGCGAAGCCCCAAGCGACTGATCCTCATCGACGGCGAGCGCCTGACCGAATTATTGGTGCGGTACGAGGTCGCCGTCCGCCGAGTTCAGCGCATCGACCTGTTCGAAGTCGACGATGCGGCATTCGACGAGCCCGGCAGCTAGCACCCCACGGCACGCTCGACCCAATGCCCTGGACCGCGTGCGCCCGCACCGCCTAGACTGCCG
>JBGTBZ010000230.1:0-4734 GCA_041749155.1 Phycisphaerae bacterium | reverse complement strand
GCAGCTTGGGCGGGCGGGCTGGCGCTGGCGTGGTGGCGCTGCCGCCTGGCGGACGGAGTAGTCATTGCAGGCTGCGGGATGGCGGTTGTTGTGGCGATTGCCTATCTGGACTGGCTAGGCCGTGTTCCGGAGTTGACGGTTTCGCAGCGCATCGCCGCCGTTTTGAAGGAAGCGGGGGCTCGCGAGGCGGCATTGGTTCATTACAAGGAGCCGTCGCTGGCCTGGTATGCGGGCGAACGGGGCATCACCGTCCACGAGGCCGGCGAGTCGGAACTCTTCGGGGGCGGTGGCTTTGCCGTCGTCACGCGCAAGGGCATCGCGGGCATGGCAGAAATGCCTGCGGGATGGGAGACGACGGGGGCGGTGGCTGCTCGGCTTTACAACGCGAGGCTGCTGTCGACGGACATACTGGTGATAGAGCGGCGGCCGGAGGGCGCTACGTCGAAATGACGCAGCTGGTTTTGAACGCACTGGCGGGCCGGGACAGGATGCCGTTGACGCGGCTCCATACGTTCTGCGGTGGAGGCTCCACCCGCGCGGTTTGGGGGCGGTTGTCGGCCCTTATCGGACGCCGGCAAGTCTATGCCAGCGCGGCACTTGCTTTGCGATGGAGGGGGTGATCGGGGCTTGATCATGCCTGTTCCGTATGGCTCGGCCTGACAAGCCCGCACCACCCACGCCCCTCATGACGGAGATTCAAACATGCCTTTCGACCTGATCTGGCTCGGCGTCATCATCCTGATCATCGCCATCGTGCTATTCGCCTTGGGCGCCCGCGGAGCGGCGGGAATGACCGCGGGCGTTGGCAAGCTCATCCTTGTCGTCGGGATCGTGATCTTCGTGATCGTGATCCTGGTGCGGCTGCTCAGCGGGGCGGCGTCGTAAGGGCGCCCCGGCGGGGCCAAATTTGATGCCCCTCCCGGCACAGCGGCACGCTGCTATGCTCACGGCCGCGACTTGTCATGAGTCGCGGTCGTGCTATAACCTGCCGCCGGCTCATAAGTTGGGAGCGGGCAGACAGCGTGAGCAAAGCAAGACAAGACCCCCAATACCGAAAGCCGGCGTTCTCGGCCACTTCATGCCGGCCATCTCCCTTCGGGAGGAGCTTTCATGATCGAGTACTTCTTTATCATCGGCATCATTCTGCTGGTCATCGGGATCGTCGGCTATTTCCTGGGCGCCAAGGGAATCGCCGGGATCAGTGCTGAACTCGGCAAGTTCATGCTGGTGGTGGGCGTGATCCTCGGGATCATCCTCATCCTGATCAACACGTTCTTCGCGGACTGATGCCGGCGCCCAGCGCGCTCGGGCACCTTTCCGGCAAGCCGCCCTGTGCAGCATCAGCCGCTGCCCGGGGCGTCTTGGGCTGCGCCCCCCGCTCAAGCTGACCATGCCTGCCGCACCACAACCAGGATCCGGAAAGGAACCCGCCTCGAAGCGGCCGGGCCGCAAGGCCACGCGCGAGCGGTCCGCAGGGGTGATTGTCTATCGCGACGTGCGCGACCCCGCCGGCCGGCCGCGGCGGCTCTTCCTTCTCCTGGATTACGGGCGGCACTGGGACTATCCCAAGGGGCACCTGGAGAAGGGTGAGGACGACCTCTCAGCAGCGCGTCGGGAGCTGCGGGAGGAGACGGGGATCGACGCCGCGCGCTTTTCTGAAGGCTTCAGCCACCAGATCGACTATTTCTTCCACAGCCGTCGAAAGGGGCCGGTGCGGAAGGAAGTGATCTTCTTCGCAGCGCGGACGGAGCAGGAGGCGGTGAGGCTGTCGGAGGAGCACGTGGGCTACGCCTGGCTGGATCGCGATGCGGCCCTGGAGCGACTGACATTCGAGAACGCCCGAAAGGTTCTTTCCGCGGCGGCGGACTTTCTGGATGAGCGCGAGCCCGTGAAATAGGCGAGGCACATCTCATGCAACAAGAGCCGTGGCGCTGCGGGGGGTTCGGTTCGGCGGTGGCGCGCGTTAGGATGCGGGGGCGATGGCCCGCCCCCCGCAGAATCGTCCTGCAGCCTCCACGACGGAGAACCGCGTGCCCGCGGGCCGTGGCGGGGGCAATGGGTCTGTGGACCGGCGACCGGGCAGTATCGATCGCAGCCCCGCGAGCGTTGATCGGGGGGGGTCGATCGACCAGGACCCGATGGGGCGTTTCGAGCAGATGACGCACACCGCCGTGCTGTTTGAATGCGGCTGGGAGGTTTGCTGGCAGCTTGGTGGCATCTACACGGTGCTGCGGACCAAGGCCAAGGCGATGCTGGATCGCTGGGGCGAGCGGTATTGCCTGGTCGGCCCGTACAACCCCGGGACGGCGGCCACGGAGTTCGACGAGACGCGGCCGGACGGGGTGTGGCGGGACATTCTGGACCGGGCGGCCCGCCGGGGCGTGGTGGCGCATCACGGGCGTTGGCTGGTGCCGGGTCGGCCACGGACGATCCTGGTGGATCACCGGGCGCGATATGGCCGGCTGCACGAGGACAAGTACCTGCTCTGGGCGGACCATGGCATCGGGACGGAGACGGATGACGGGGAGGTGAACGAGGTCGTGAGTTTCGGCTTTGCCGTGGCGGAGCTGCTGGCGGCGGCCGCGGAGGTGAACGAGCCCAGCGGCCGGCCGACACTGGGGCATTTTCATGAGTGGATGGCGGGGGTAGCGGTTCCGCGGCTGGCGCACATGCGAAGCGCGGTGCAGACGGTTTTCACGACGCACGCGACGCTGCTGGGGCGATACCTGGCGGGGGATGATCCGAAGTTTTACGACCACCTGCCGTTCTACGACGCGGGTGCGGAGGCGGACAAGTACGCGATCGGTCCGCGGCACCGGATCGAGAAGGCGGCGGCGCACGCGAGCCATGTGTTCACGACGGTGAGCCAGGTGACCGCGCGGGAGGCGGAGCACCTGCTGGGGCGTACGCCGCAGGTGATCCTGCCCAACGGCCTGGACATCGCGCGGTTCGAGGCGCCGCACGAGTTTCATCACCTGCACCAGCAGCACAAGCAGGAGATTCACAACTTCGTGATGGGGCACTTCTTCCCCTCGGCGCCCTTTGACCTGGACAGGACGCTCTACGTGTTCACCAGCGGGCGCTACGAGTTCCGCAACAAGGGGATCGACCTGTTCATCGAGACGCTGCACCGCCTGAACCAGCGGCTGCGGTGGGCGCGCGACGTGGACGGCGAGGAGGTGCCCACCTTCGTCGCCTTCATCATCACCCGGGCGCCGGTCCGCAGCGTGAACGTCGAAACACTCACCAACCAGGCACAGATCGATGAGCTTCGCCGCTACTGCGACGAGCTCAAGGAGCACATCGGCCTGCGCATCTTCAAGGCCGCCGCCGAGGGGCACATGGTCGGGCGCGGCGACCTGATCGACGAAGAGGCGGAGATCCGCCTGAAACGGGCGATCAACGCCGCCCGGATCAAGCGTTTTCCCAGCATCGTGACGCACGACCTGGTGGACGACCAGAACGACCCGATCCTGCGGCATCTGCGGCACCGCAACCTGATCAACGACCCGGCGGACCCGGTGAAAGTCGTGTTTCACCCGCAGTTCATCAGCTCCACCAGCCCGCTGATCTCCCTGGAGTACGACCAGTTCGTCCGCGGCTGCCACATGGGGCTGTTTCCAAGTTATTACGAGCCATGGGGTTACACGCCGATGGAGTGCATCGCCAGCGGCGTGCCGACCGTCACGACGGATCTTGCCGGCTTCGGAAGCTACGTGCGGAGCATGCCGGACGTGGATGTCCAGCTTCCGCCGTACGTGCCGCACGTGCCCGGCGTGCTGGTGCTGGACCGCGGGCGGGGCGGATTCGACGCCGCCACGCAGCAGCTGACCGACCACGTCTACGCCTTCAGCAAGCTGACCCGGCGGCAGCGGATCGAGATGCGCAACCGCGTTGAACGCCTGGCCAGCCGCTTCGGCTGGGACACGCTGGCGGCGCATTACCACCAGGCGCACGACCTGGCGCTGTCCTACCTGGCGGGGACGGCCCCGCGGACGGGGGGGGTGGAGGTGGCGACGGTTTGAGATGCGTGCTTGCGTGCGTCCGGCTGTTTTGCCGGTGCTTCTGGCTGTCTCGCCAGGGCGTCCGGCTGTTTCGCGTTCCACTGTCTGTTTCGGAAACCGCCCAGAGCGGCTTTACGAAGGTCAAGGATTTTGCCCAGTCCCGATAAGAGCGGCGTTTTCGCGGCGCCGCCGCTCGTGGAGGCAAAAAGGGCATGCCCTTTTGGAATCCGTGCATGCCCGGAAAGGAAAAGGGCATGCCCTTTTGGAATCCGTGCATGCCCAGAAAGAAAAAGGGTATGCCCTTTTTGAATCCGTGCATGCCCTGAACGCAAAAGGGCATGCCCTTTCTTCATCCGCGCCTGCCCGGAAAGAGAATGGGCATGCCCATTTTGGATCCGTGCATGCCCAGGAGACAAAAGGGCATGCACTTCTCTCATCCGCGCCTGCCCGGATCGCGCTCGACGGTGCGGCGTAGGGCGCTGGGCAGACGTGAGCACATTAACGAGGCCCCCGTTCCGCCCCCCGGGTGGCGGCGGTAGATTCGCGGCGGCTGGAGGTCGTCCCCCTCGACGAGAAGGCCACCCCCTGCTTCTCATCCCTCCAGCCCCCACCGCCCCTGCCCGCCCCCAGGCCGGGGCGGGCTACTTCGCGACAAGGTCCTTGGACCGCCGGCAGGGGGCGCAGGAAACGGCGCCGGCCGCTACGGGATGCTATCCTGCGCCCGGCGCCA
>JBGTBZ010000229.1:0-3822 GCA_041749155.1 Phycisphaerae bacterium | reverse complement strand
CCGCCCCGGCCGCCGCGCGGGGCCTTACAATCGCCTCCTCCCATGCCTGAACAAGACACCTCGTCCTTCGACCTTATCGTCATCGGCGCCGGCCCCGGCGGATACGTTGCCGCCATCAAGGCGGCCCAGCTTGGCTTGAAGACCGCGTGCGTCGAAAGGCAGTACCTCGGCGGGACGTGCCTGAACGTCGGCTGCATCCCGTCAAAGGCGCTGCTGGATTCGAGTCAGCGCTATCACGCGATCCAGGCGCTTGCCGGGAGCGGCATCGCGGTGGATGGCGTGAAGCTGGACCTCTCGAAGATGATGAAGTTCAAGGAGGATGTGGTTGCCAAGAGCACGGGCGGCGTAAACTTCCTGTTCCGCAAGAACAAGATCACGCACATCGAGGGGCACGGCCGGATCAAGGGCAAGGGCGCCGTCGAGGTGCAGGACAGCAAGGGCGGACGAACGACCTTCCAGGCCAAGAACATCCTGATCGCCACGGGCAGCGCGCCCTCCGAGATCCCGGGCCTGAAGATCGACGAGAAGATGATCTGCTCAAGTACAGGCGGGCTGGAGCTCGACCAGGTCCCGGAGAAGCTGCTGGTCGTGGGCGGCGGATACATCGGCGTGGAGCTCGGCTCGGTGTGGAACCGCCTGGGCAGCGACGTGACGGTTGTGGAGTTTTTCGACCGCATCCTGCCCGCCAGTGACAAGGAGATGGCCGACGGCCTCCAGAAGTCACTCAAGAAGCAGGGACTGAAGTTCGTCTTCAACAGCATCGCCGAGAAGGCGGAGGTCAAGGGTGGAAAGGTTCACGTCACGGTGAAGCCGAAGGATGACAAGAGCGCCAAGGGGCAGGAGCTGGTCGTCGATCGCGTGCTGGTGTCGGTCGGTCGGCGGCCGGTGACGCAGGACATCGGTCTCGACACGATCGGCGTCAAGCCCAACCAGCGAGGGTTCCTGGAGGTGGATGAGAATTACCGCGTCGCCGACGGCGTGTATGCCATCGGCGATGTCATCGGCAAGATCATGCTGGCACACAACGCCGAACAGGAGGGCAAGGCTGTCGCGGAGTACCTGGCGGAAGGCACACCGCCGGTGGTGAACTACCGCGCCTGCCCCGCTGTCGTTTACACGCATCCCGAGCTTGCCAGCGTCGGCTACAGCGAGCAGGAGGCGAAGGATGCGGGCTTCGAGATCAAGGTCGGCAAGTTCCCCTTCACCGCCAATGGCCGGGCCCGCGGGATGGGCGATACCGAGGGCTTCGTGAAGGTGATCGGCGACGCCAGGACCGACCGGCTGCTGGGCGTGCACATCCTGGCGTCGCACGCCAGCGACATGATCGGCGAAGCGGTGATGTGCTTGGAGTTCGGCGCAAGCGTAGAGGACCTGGCGAGAGCATTCCATGCCCACCCGACGCTGCTGGAAGCGGTGAAGGAGGCCGCCATGGACGCGGACAAACACGCCATCCACATCTGACTTTCCGACGGATTTTTGCACTATCCCGGTCGGATTGCGGCGCGTTAGTTTCGCGACTGGAGACCTGCCATGAGTGAAGAAACACACGCTTCGGAACGTCCGCTCCCCCCCCAGCAGCAGCACCAGGATGGAAGCTGGGGCATGGCCCTGCCTACCCTGCTGACCCTCGGCGGAGGGTTGGCGGCGCTCTGGCTGCTCGAGAATCAGACCCAGGCCGTCTCCCGCACAGCCCACCGGGCCAGCGATGCCGCGGAGGACTTTCTGGGCAATGCCGGCGACTGGGCGCACGAGCGATATGACGAAACCAGCCGTCGGGCCCGCCTGTTTGCCCGGGATGCAGGTCACCGTGCCTCGGAGAGAGCTGGCGAGTGGCGGGAGGGCCTCGGCGACAGCCTGATCGCCGCCGGCGCCAAGGCGGCGGGCCTCGCCGGAATGCTCAAGGCCTTGGGCTCCCGTACAGCCCACCGGGTCAAGGACTCCGCCAGACACAACCCCAGCGTCCGCGAAGGGTCCGAACGCGCTCGCGGGGCCTATGCGGCCCTACGCGGGCAGCCATACCGGCGGAGCGATGAGCATGAGCTAGGAACGATGCAGATGGCAATGATGGGCGTGGCCCTCGTGGCCGCGGGAGCCGCCGCTTCCTATTTGCTGAATTCTGACCAAGGTGCCCAGCGTCGCCGGGAGCTTCGGATCCGCACTCAGGCTGTGGGGCGCCGGGCGGGCGAATGGGCCCAGGAGTTGGCCGAATCAGCCCGCGTGATGGCAAAACGCTCCGGTGAACCCGAAAACCAAGCCGAATAGCATCACATCGGCGGCGCAAGATATGTATTCTCTGTAACCCGGACTACTCGACGCCTCCGTTGGTACCGCTGTGGCTTTGGGATGGGTACTATTCGGGTATGAAGCAAGAGTTGACGTCGCGACTTCGCCAGGAGGTCAGGCGGCAGGTTCAGCGGGACATCTGCTCGCTCGAAACGCTTGCGATTCAGGCCGATCTTTCGGTGACGACGCTACAGCGATTCGTGCTCGACGGCGAGCTCTCGACGTCGGCGACGATGCGCCTTGCCCACGCCCTGGGGCTGGTCCATCGGCTTCGTGTCACCCCGAAGGAGGCGGCCCATGATGGTCTCGTCAATGGATCGCCGGTTCCCCGATAGTGTCGCTGGCTACGCCTAAGTGGGCTACAGGATCAACTGCGGCGTCAACCCGCACCGCACCTGTTAGCTAAACGCCCGCCCCGGCAAGCCGGGACGGGCGCGTGCGGTCACAATTCTGCCAGCCAAGGAGACTGACAAGACCTTTGCGGAACTCGCGCGGTCGAAAACGCGAGCCGTGGCTCACTTGGGCAGCGGGTTCGGCCACTTGGGCCGCAGCATGGTGCGCTGCATCTCGCCGACCGAGTACGGGCCACCCGGGATCGCCGGATGAACCTCGCGCTCGTTCCAGGTCAGCCCGCGGACGCTGCCGTCCACGAAGGCCGTCTGGCTGCGGCTCTTGGCGTTGTGACGGAAGATCGGAGCGTATGCCAGGTCCGTGTCGAACGCGTTGCCAGGTATCAGCAGATCTTCCTGGCCACGCAGGTACGCGAACGTCGCGCCGTACCAGTAGTTGCCAAGGTTCTCGGTGTTGAGCATCACGGGATATTCGGTGGACCGGAAGAGGTCACCGGTGAGGGCCACATCTTCGCCCTCGTCGTTGCGGTAGATCCGGTCCCAGTCGCGCGATGGCAGGGCACCGAAGCTCATCGCCGAGAAATCAACGCCCTGGAAGGCGAAGCTCGGGAAGAGGAAGATGCTCGTCCCGTTGCGGCCCACGTTCGGGCTCCCGGCAAAGCGAAGCTGCTGGCCATCCCACAGCATCGCGTTGTCGCCGTACATCTGCGTCATGTTCATCGGCGGATGTGACGTGGCGATGAGGCCGGCGAAGGCGGTGTCGAAGAACCAGTCGGGCATCAGCGTCTGGTTGATGCCGTAGTGCGTCCACTGGCCGTCGAAGTCGGTCGACACCTGCGGGCAGAAGAGCACGGGGTGGTTGTTGTCGTCTTCGTCCGTTAGGACGTAGGCCTGGAACGTCCAGGGCATCGTGTAGCCCCACTCTCGGTTGACGTTCAAGTAACCGCTGACGGCGTAGACCCAGCCTTCCATGGTTCGCCGCGCCGCCGGCACCACGGGTGTGCCGGAGGCAAAGCTCGGACCGGCGCCAAGGAACGCATAGCCCAGGGGCAGGCTGCCCTCGAAATCGGTCGAGTAGCCGATGAGGCCCTGAGCGATCTGACGGGCGTTGCTGCCGCACTTGACGGCCTTGGCGCTGTCTCGAGCGCGGGCCAGCGTGGGCAGCAGAATGGAAATAAGCAAAGCGATG
>JBGTBZ010000228.1:0-3279 GCA_041749155.1 Phycisphaerae bacterium | reverse complement strand
GCGGCCGGGGGAGTGGTCCGAGGCCCCTGGGGCGGCGGGCCGGCGAAGGTTCAGGGTCGGGCTGTCGGAACTGGCCATGCGCAGCGGCATTGTAGCTCCCAACGCCTGCCGGGGACGCCCGCAAAGCCGGTTCAGACACCGACGCTGAAGAATGCCGCCGTGAAGATCAGGTCGACGATCGTGAGAGCGACGATGGTCAGCACGACGGTGCGGGTGGTTGCATTGCCGACGCCCTCGGCCCCGCCCTGCACGCCCAGGCCCAGCCAGCAGGCCAGGCCGCTGATGATCGCCCCGAACACGAATGCCTTGACCAGCCCCGTCCCGAAGTCCTTGAGGGTGATGGCGTCGATCGTCCGCTGGATGTATCCCTCGATGGACAGATCCTGCACGTTCACCGCCACGACCATGCCGCCGATTACGCCCATGTAGTCGGCGACCACGGCGAGGCAGACAGTCATGATGGCAGTGGCGATGGTGCGGGGGACGACCAGGAACCGCACGGGGTCGATCGCATGGGTCTCCAGGGCCTCGATCTCCTCCGAGACGGTCATGGTGCCGATCTCCGCGGCGATGCTGGCACCGGCGAAGCCGGTTAAAACGATGGCGCCGACCAGGGGCCCCAGCTCGCGGAACATGGCGATGGCGATCAACCGGGCGACCTCGTCGGCGGCGCCGTAGGTGCGCAGGATGGGCACGATCTGCAGCGAGAGGATGGCGCCGATGCAGAAGACGACCAGGGAAACGATGGGGATGGCCTGCACGCCGACGCGGACCATCTGGAAAAAGAGGTTCTTCCAGGCCAGCTTGCGCCCGCGCCCGCGGAAGTAGGCCCCGGGCACGTGGCGGGCGGTGTGCAGGAGCAACAGCCCGACGCCGCCGGTGGCAATGAGGGCGCGAAGAACCGAGTGGCCCAGCGTGGCGACGGGGCGAACCAGCAGGGGCAGGCGCTCGGGGGAGTAGGGCTCTTCGCGCACGGCGGGCAGTTTAGGGGCGGCGGAGCCCTTCAGGGCAGATGGGCCTCGCTCCTGGCAGGGCGGGCGTGCCCCGGGATTAATCAGCCGCCGGCCCGGGGTCGTTGGCAGGGCTGGCGCCGGCGTCGCTGAAGGCCGATTCATCCGTCTCGTTGAGGATGAAAATGGTGTCGAGGCGGGCGATATGCAGCAGGCCGGCGACGCGTTGCTGGAGCTGGGTCAGGTGCACCTGGCCGCCATTTGCCCGGAGGGCCTTGAGTACCTCCACGAGCACCGCGATGGCGCTGGAATCCATGTAAGGGACCTTGGCGAGGTTCAGGACGACGATGCGCGGCTCCTCGTCCTCGACGAGCTTCAGCAGGTCAGCCCGCAGGGCTGGGGAGTTGTGCAGGTTGATCTCCCCCTCGATCCTGGCGTACAGCAGCACGCGGTCGTTTTCGCCCCGGCGCGACGCCTCCTTCACAAGGTCGCTGGCAGTCGTGAGCGCCGTGGCCATGGATGGAGCGTATGGGAGGTGGTGTTTCCCGGCAATCAGCCACCCGCCGCGGGCGCCGGATCCTCCGCGGGCGGAGGCGCCTGGTCCTCCGGAATCAGCCCGATGGCGGCCGCCCAGCGTTTCCAGCGATCGATTGCGGGCTGCCGCTGCGCCGCACTGGCCCAAAACTGGTAGCCGAAGCTCTCGCCCGTAAGGTCTCGGAGGGCGTGGCTGGCGTAGAGGCGGATGGCCGAGTCGTCGCTGTCGAGAAGCTCGATGAGCCGGGGAACATCGCGAAGCCGCTCCGCCTGGGCCGAACGCTTGATGGCGGGGTTCACGAAGACCGGATCGTTGTCCATCAGCGGCTGCCGGGGGGCGCGGGGCCGGCAGGCCATAGCCAAAACCAGCGCGCAAAGCACCGCCAAGGCGGCGAGCATGCGGCTGGAGCGGCAGGTTGCGGGCATGGGCTCATTATCGACCTTCCGGGGCGCAGGGGCTACCTTGGTTCGCGTCCGAGCCGCTTTGGGCGCGGGACAGCCGGACATGCCGACCGCCTACGACCTTGCCTATCGCACGCTCCTGACGCTGGCGGCGCCAGTGTTATGGGCCCGCCCGGCGTTGCGGGCGAAGCTGTCCCGCGCCCGCCGGCACCGCGACGGGGATGTGCAGCAGAGGGCTGGGAACGGGCCCTGCGTGCTGATTCACGCCGTCAGCGTTGGAGAGGTGAACGCGACGCGGGAGATGGTGACCCAGCTCCTGGAGGGCCGCGAGCGAGCGGATCGGCCGCCCCAGGTGGTGGTCAGCGTCACGACGGATACGGGCCTGCAACGAGCACGGCAGCTCTTTGCTGCGCCGGAGTTCGCCGACCGGGTGACGGTGGTGCCTTACCCGCTGGATCTCTCGAGGTACGTGCGGCGGTTCCTCGACCGGGTGCGGCCGGACGTGGCGGTGCTGATGGAGCTGGAGGTCTGGCCGAACTTCGTGCTGGAATGCTCGCGGCGCGGGATTCCCGTGGTGCTGGTGAACGGGCGGCTGACGGAGCGGAGCTACCGGAGCTACCGGCGCATTCGCCCGCTGGTGCGGCCGATGTATGGGCGGCTGGCGGAGGTTTGCGCGCAGGAGCAGAGCTATGCGCAGCGTTTCATTGAGCTGGGCGTGCCGGAGGCTCGCGTGAGCGTGACGGGGACGATGAAGTTCGACTCGGCGCAGGTGGGGGAGCGCGTGGAGGGGGATGAGGAGCTGGCGCAATCCCTTGGACTCAGTCCGAGGGCATGGGGAGGGAGCGAGCTTCTACTGGTGGGCGGATCGACGGGTCCGGCCGAGGAGGCGATGCTCCTGAAGGTGCATGAGCGCCTGCGCGCGGCGCACGGCGCGCTTCGGCTCGTCATCGTGCCGCGCAAGCCCGAGCGGTTCGAAGAGGTGGCGAGCCTGATGAAGGCGCGCGGTGAAGTGCTTCGTCGCTCCCAAGCGAATACGTCGCGCAGCAACGCAGCTGCCCATCCCGAGATGAATCGCGCGCCGCTCCTATTGGGCGACACGATGGGCGAGCTGCGCAAGTTCTACAGCCTCGCCGATGTCGTCGTCGTCGGCCGAACCCTCATCGACCTCGGCGAAAAGCAGCACGGCAGCGACATGATCGAGCCGGCGGCGCTCGGAAAGCCCGTCATTGTCGGGCCTTTCACCGGCAACTTCGCCGAGCCCATGCATGCCTTCCTCGCCGCCGGCGCCGTCCGGCAGGTCGGCACGCCCCAGGCTCTGCCATCCATCGAGCAGCTCTCCGCGGCCATCGGCGAATGGCTGGCCGATCCCCCCGCAGCGGCGGACGTGGGGCGG
>JBGTBZ010000227.1:0-8381 GCA_041749155.1 Phycisphaerae bacterium | reverse complement strand
CAGGCCGCGCCAGACGAGCGTCGGACCGCGCGCTTGCGCGCACGGCCCGAGCGCCCATCTCACCTCACTGCTTTTCAGGGCGGCGAGGCACTGTGCGTGTTCAAAGCAGAAGCTGGAACTGCCCGCGGATGGAGAACTGATCGTCGAACTCGCCGTCGTTGGCCCGCAGGCCGATCCCGGTGTTGCTCCCGGGGTTACCACTGGGCAGGTAGACGGCGTCGATCGTCATCTTGACCTTGTGGCCCTTCCAGTACTTGTTCACGCCGCCGGTGATCTCGTGGAAGAAGTCCTCGGAGCTGTCGCCCAGCACCAAATCATCCTCGAAGATCACAAAGTCGTAGCGGCCGAAGACTTCCCAACCGTTGTCGCCGATCAGCTGGCTGACCTGCACCATGCCGCCCATGTCGAAGGTGCTGTCTGCGCCGTCAACCTCCGCCCAGCGGCCGTAGTAGCCGGCGAAAATGCCCAGGCCACCCTCGGTCTCGTACTGGCCGTCCAGCGAGTGATGGAGCACCCGGGTATCGCCCATGGCGGAGAATTGGAATCCCGCGCCGATCCGCGCGGAGTTTTCGTCGGTATCCAGCGCCGTCATGTCCTCCAAAACAGAGCCCTTGTCCCCCATCAGAATGAAATCGGCGCGGCCCGCAAGACCATAGTCCCATGTCATGTCGTTCCACGGGGTGTTGTCACTGTTGGCGCCGCCGGTGTAGAGCAGGATCGCCTGCCACTGGTCGCCCTTCCACATCGGACCCGCGCCCTGGATGAAGTCCGTGTTGCCGCCGCCGATCGATTCGTTCACAAGGGAGCGGTCGACCGCCGTCAGCTTGCTGGAGCTGACGGATTCCTCCATGAACGTCATATCCTTGAACTGCCCGGCGCGTATCCCGAGATTCTCCTGACCAAACATCTGGTCGGGAACATAGTCGATGAACGCGTTCTCGAGCGTCGCTCCCCCGCCGTCGCGGCTGAAGGCGAACTTGATGTCGTACTTCAGGTCCGGCGTGAAGGCGTGCCCCTTGAAGCCGACCTTCGTGCGCCGGACTTCCATGCCGTGCTCGATGTCCTCGAGGCTTTCGCCATCCTCGTTGTTGACGTTGACCACGCCGCGAAGCTGGAGCTGGAAATTGGGAGAGAGCTCCCAGTTGCCATCCGGGCTGGCCAGCAGGAACTTGCCGTTATGCCCCGCCAGGAACGGCCCCTCGTCATCCTGCTTGAGCCAGACCGCCCCGCCGAAGAGCGGGGCGGTGGCGCGACGCTCCGCATCCTCCAACACGCGGGCACCGGCGTCATTGCTCTCGAAGGCGGCAGCCCGGGCCTGCACCGCCTTCATGGCCTCTACCTGCTCCTGGAGCTTCTTGACCTGCTCGAGCAGCTCGGCGGTCGTCGGTTCGTCGGCAAACGCGATGCTGCCGGCGCCCAGCGTGCCGGTCAGAAGGGCCGCGGCCACCGCCATGCGGCGGGCGCGAGCGGGAGGAGTTGAGTCGAAAGTTGCAAGATGGCGTCGTCGCTGATCCATGAGGGGTTTCTCCTGAATGAAGTGAGAGGTGACTGGAGAAACCGGGATGAACCCACAGGCCTCGTTCCCACGGTGACTCCGCGCAGGAGCGTATCGGTGGCCTGGTTTGCCCCGAATCAGCGCAGCCTTTCGGCGGCGTGAATGTATTGCTAAGAATGCGCTGGAGCCGGCCGGCGGTCACTCCGCTGGCGTCACGCTGCGCATCGGCGTAGCGACCGGCAGCGAAAGCTGCCGCGAACGAATCAGAGCCTCGCGGGCCTCTTCGGTCCGCGAGTTCAGCACGTTGATGGCCGGCGGAAGGACCCCGAGCACGATCACCCCCACGACAGACAGCGTGGTCGCCACCACGAAGGGCAGCGGCTGGCGCGGCGCCGGCGGCGGCGCGTAGACGCGCCCTTCGGCTTCGGCGTCGTCCTCCTCCTGCGAAGGCTGAAGCACCATGGCAGCGATGATTCGCAGGTAATAGGCAGCCCCGATGGCGGCATTCAGGACCGTCAGGCCCACCAGCCACCACATCGCCACCTGCCCGGATCGGGTGACGGCAGAGTCTCCCGCGAGTGACACCGCCGGCCACAGGATGTAGAGCTTGCCGAGGAAGCCCACCGTCAACGGAATCCCGATCAGGGATATGCAGCAGATGGTCATGGCGACCGCGAGCCACGGGTAGCGCCGACCGGCCCCAGCGATATCCGCATAGGTCTCGGCGCTGGTGGCCGGCAGCCGGCGGACATTGCCGTCGGCATCGGTGACCCGGGCACGGTTGGGCAGCATCATCAGGACGCCGAAAACACCGATATTCATGATCCCGTAAGCGACGAGGTAGAAAAGCACCCCGCCGATCGCCTGCGGTCCCCAGGCGCCGCCAGTGACCAGGACCGCCCCGCCGCGGACCACGCCAGCCTCATCCACCGGCCGATAGGCCGCTCCGGCGGCCATCACGGTCAGCGCCACCAGCATGTACCCACTGTGGGCGATGCTGCTGTAGGCCATCACGCGCTTCAGATTGTCCGTCAGTAGCGCCAGGGAGTTGCCGAAAAACATCGACAGAACCGCGATCGCATACAGAAGCTTCCACGTGTCCGGCGGCAGCGCAAAGCCGTTCCCGCCGACCACCAGTAAGACCTTGACCGTCGCGACGATGCCTGACGCCTTCGGCACGAAGCTCAGCAGCGCCGTGATCGGCGTAGCGGCGCCCGCGTAGACGTCGCCCGCGTAGAAGTGCAGCGGGACCGCCGCCAGCTTGAAGGCGAAGCCCAGGATCACAAAGACAATGCCCAGCATGTGCCACGTCGTCGGCCGCAGCACCGGGTCGGACGGGCCCTCGTAGCCGATCCCCGGCCGCGCCCCGGAAAGGACCTGTCCCGTCTCGATCAGGTTCGTCGTCCCCGTGATGCCATACAGGTAAGCAAACCCCAGCAGCATCACCGCGGCGCTCATGGCGCCCAGGTAAAAGTACTTCACCCCCGCCTCCTGCGCGGCGGGAAGGGGTCGACTCATCGCCACGAGCACGTAGGTCGGGATGCTCGCCAACTCGATGGCCATAAACAGCAGGATCGTGTCGTTGGCGCTGCCGACGAGCATGATCCCTGCCAGCGAGAGCAGGATCAGGCCGAAGAACTCTCCGGCGTCCGCGCCGAATCCCAGTGCGATGTTCCCCGTGCGCTCGCGGTTCGTCGGCCAGCTGAGGAGCACGAAGAACACGCCGATCCCACCCGCCAGGAAGCGCACGTAGTCCGTGAAGCCGTTGATCAGGACAGCTCCGCTCCAGTCGAGGCGCCCCTCCCCGGCCGACCCGGCCTGCGCCCAGGCGGCGATCATGCTCAGAGCCAGCCCTGCAAGTGCCACCCATGGCACAACCTGCCGCCCCACGGGCGACTTGCTCACGCCAAACAGGAACAGCACCAGCGCTGTGGCGATGAGCAGGATCTCGGGTAGCAGGATCGTGAACAGTTCCATAAGTCAGCCACAGGCCACAAGTAACGCTCAATTCGACGGCTGCAACCCGATCGATCGAGGCGATCCGGGTCGCCGCCCGCCGGAGGAGCCCTCCGAGGGCTGCTCTTCGATCAATTGCGGGACGATGGGCCTGCCGTACCTCTGGACGTCGGGCAAAATGCTGTCCAGGAGCGGCGTCGGCACGATGCCCAGCACAATCACCACGATCGCCAGCGGAGTGAGCAGGCCGATCTCGCGGGCATTCAAATCGCGAGGCAGGCCATCGGGCAACGCATGTGTATGTCCCGACGCCCCGTGCGCTTCCGAGGGCTCGTCAAAGGCGTGCGTGCCCGATGCGTGCACCTCCGGCAGCTTCAGCGGGCCGAAGATCAGCCGCGCGACCATGTAGAGCATGTACACCGCCCCCAATATCACCCCAATTGCGGCAAAGGCTCCGTACCAGGGGCCAAGATACGGGCTGGTGAATCCGCCCAGGATGGTCAGGAACTCGCTGACGAACCCGTTAGTCCCAGGCAAGCCGATACTGCTCATGGTGAACAGCACCATGAAGAAGCTGAAGATCGGCATCACCTTCCCGAGCCCCCCGTAATCCTTAAACATGCGGGTGTGGTAGCGGTCGTAGATCATGCCGACCAGCAGGAACAGAGCCCCCGTGCTGATCCCGTGGCTGATCATGTAGAACACGCCTCCCTGCAACCCGATCGTGTTCAGGGCGATGAGTCCCAGCACGCAGAATCCCAGGTGGCTCACCGAGCTGTAGGCAACCAGCTTCTTCACGTCCTGCTGCACCCACGCGACCAGCGCTCCATAGATGATCCCGATGATGCAGAGCAGAGCCACCGCGGGGATTACCGTGTCACGCATCACCGGCAGAAGGCCGTCGCCTTCTACCCCGGGAAGGGCTACATCGCTCAGCAGGCCCATTGGGATCGCCAGGACCAGGATCCCATAGGTCCCCAGCTTCAGCAGCACCCCCGCCAGGATCACGCTGCCGGCGGTCGGGGCGACGGTGTGGGCCAGGGGGAGCCACGTATGCACGGGGAACAGCGGCGTCTTGACTGCAAGACCGGTGAACAGGGCCACGAATAACAGCACCTTCAGGGTCGGGTTGGCGATCGACTGCCCCTGCAGCGTCATCGCCTCGAACGCGAAGGAGCCGCCCGCGACTCCCAGGTAAAGCACCGCCGCCAGGGTGAAAACGCCGCCGACGAATGTGAAGAGGAAGAACTTGCGGGCGGCGAACCGCCGCTCCTCGCCGCCCCAGATGCCGATCAGGAAGAACATCGGCACTAGGGTAAGCTCGAAAAATACGTAGAAGAGCAGGCCGTCCCTCGCTAGGAACGTGCCCACCATCGGTGTCACCAGCGCCGTCAGCCAGAAGTAGTAGCTCTTCTCCCTCTGCTTGATCCCCGCGAAGCTTCCCAGGACGGCCAGGGGTTGCAGAAAGGCCGTCAGCAGGATGAGCCACCAGCTCACCCCATCGCAGCCGAGCCGAACCCCGGCATTCAGCCCCTCCACGATCCACCCTGCAGGGGCCCATGCCACCACCCCGCCGCCGAACGCGGCGCCGGCCAGCGGAAGCGCCAGGATCAGCTCGACCGCCGCGGTAGCAAGCGCCACCCATCTTGCCAGGCGCACCGGCACGAGCAGGCATGCGGCGGCGCCGATGACCGGGACAAGCAGGAGAGTGGGCAGCAGGAGGGACATTAGTCGTATGCAGGTAACTACAGGAACAGAAGCAGCAAGATCAGCGCGACGCCAAACAGCATCAAAACGGCATAGCCCTGGAGATTGCCCCGCTGGGTGAGTACTCGCAGCGTCAGCCCGGACGACCAGGGGATGTAGCTCAGAACGCCGATCATGCCATCCACAATCAGCCAGTCGATGAAGTAAAAGACCGTCGCCAGCCCGCGCAGCGGGCGAACGATCATCGCGTCGTAAAGCTCGTCGACGTAATACTTTGCCTCCAGCAGGATCGCTGCGGGGCGGAAACGATGAGCCAGCGCGTCGGCCTGGGTGCGGTTTGCCAGGTGCAGATACCACGCCAGCGCGATTCCCGCGAACGCGACGAGAGCGCCGATCACCAGCCCGCCCCATGCAATCGAACCGCCGTAGCCGAAGCCGGCGCCCAGGTCATGCCCTCCGAACCGGGTCGCGGCGTGGTAGCCATACTCAAAGCTCGGCGAGTTCCCGAGGAACTTGGCCAGCCAGTGGGCAGGAACATTGAGATATCCCGCCAGGAGCGCCCCCACCGCCAGCACCATCAGCGGCAGGATCATGATCAAAGGCTCGTGATCATGCTGGTCGTGGTGCGGATCGTGCGGCCTGGCGCGACCATGCTCATCGGTGTGCGTCGCTGGCGCATCCACGCCGCTCTCGGCAGTGTCCCCCACCTGCACGGCAGCGGCGCTGGCGTGGCCGTGAGCGTGGGCATCGTCGTGATCGTCTGTGGGGTGATGATCCGGCGCCGGACCGTCGGGCAGGAGCTGGGGGCCCTCGAACACGCGGAAATAAAGCCGGAACGTGTAGTAGGCGGTGAGGAAAGCCGTGCCGATGAGCGTCAGGTAGAGCAGCCAGCCGAGCCCGCTGCCCAGCGGCGTCAGCTGGGCGAAATGGATGATCTCATCCTTCGAGAAGAAGCCGCTGGTAAGCGGGAAGCCCGCCAGGGCCGCGCAGCCGATGAGCATCAGGATGCGCGTCTTCGGCAGCACGTGCTTCAGCCCGCTCATCTTCCGCATGTCCAGGTGACCCAGCATCGCGTGCATGACCACGCCGCTGCTGAGGAACAGCAGCGCCTTGAAGAACGCGTGCGTCACCAGGTGAAACACCGCCGCCGCGGGCGCCAGAACGGCCACGCCGACGAACATGAACCCTAGCTGGCTGACGGTCGAGTAGGCAAAAATCTTCTTCAAGTCAAACTGCCGCAGTGCGATGGTCGCGGCGAACGCCGCGGTGAACGCTCCGACCAGAGCGATCGTCACCAGCGCCTCGGGGAACTGGAAGAAGACGCTGGCGAGCCGCGCGATCATGTACACGCCCGCGGTGACCATCGTGGCGGCGTGAATCAGGGCGCTGACGGGCGTGGGACCCTCCATCGCGTCCGGCAGCCAGACGTACAACGGAAACTGGGCGCTCTTGCCAAAGGCCCCGAGCATGAGCGCGAACGGGATGACTGGCACAAGGTGCCAGCGATCCGGATCCACGTATTGCCGCCAGCTCGTGAACATCTCCACGAAGCCGGGCATGGCACTGCCCGGGCCGTCTCCGAAGTAGCTGACCGTCCCAAAGCAGTAAAAGATCAGCATGATCCCGACCGCGAAGCCGAAGTCGCCGATCCGATTGACGATGAACGCCTTCTTGGCCGCCTCTCGCGCCGCGGGCTTCTCGTAGTAGTAGCCGATCAGCAGGTAGCTGCAAAGGCCAACGCCCTCCCACCCCAGGTAGAGCATGATCAGGTTGTCGCCCATCACAAGGATCGTCATCGCGAAGATGAACAGGCCCAGGTAGGCGAAAAACCGCCAGTAGCCCCGCTCACCCTTCATGTAACCCGCCGCGAATACCGTGATCAGGAAGCCGATTCCGCACACCACGCAGAGCATCACCGCCGTCAACGGGTCGATGAACGCTCCGGCGCCAGCATCGAACCGCCCGGAGGCATACCTGGTCTCCGTCGCCCGCGTCGCATTGCCCATCTCATCGGGCGCTCTTCGGTCAAATGTGACCGGGTCGCCCGGCCGCACGTGCGGCCCCCCCCGGGTCGACTCTCCAAGATTGCCCGCGGCGAGCCAGGTGTACCAGCGGACGCTCCAGGCTTTTACCTTTCCGTCCGGGGCGTCTGGGTTGTAGTGCCCCTCTGGTGGAACCAGTCCCTGGCTCTGGGCCTCAACAGCCCGGTCCGGTACCTCCTGGCCCTGCTGCACTGCCGGTCCGTGTCCCGGCTGGGGTATGGTCCGGTACTCGCCGCTGCCGAGCATTCCAAAGAGAATCATCAGCGACAGCACCGCGCTGGCGCCCACCCCGGCCCAGATCGGCCAATGGCTCTGCCCGCGAAGCCAGCGAGCGCCGGCGAAACCCGCAATCGCCGCCCCGAGCAGGGGCAACAGCGGGATCAGCCAGGAGATGTTGACGAGAAACTGCATGGATTCGACATTCGCTGTTGGGTCACAACCGGCAGACTCCTACCGCCTACTCCGTCAGCTCGCGCCATGCCTCGCTGTCCACAGTCGCCTTCTGGCGGAATAGCAGCACCACGATCCCCAGGGCCAGTGTCGCCTCCGACGCCGCGATGACCAAAATGAAGATTACAAAGGCCTGTCCTGCGAAGTTGTTATGGAAGGCGCTGAACGCCATCAGCGAAATCGCCACGCCCTGGAACATCAGCTCGGTGCAAAGGAACATCACAATCAGGTTCCGCCGCGTCATGAAGCCGATCATGCCGATCACGAACATGATCGCGCCGACGGCGAGATAGTGCTGCAGATGGACCAGGGGGAAGAACTCGTGCATCTGGTGCGGTTCAGGTCTGGGGATAGGCCTTCTGACGCGGATCTCGCGTTCCGGAAACGGGCAGACTGTGTGGATCGTCGCTTGCCGGCGTGAACGGCGTCGTATAGACCTCGCCTTCCTCGTGAGCCGGAGATGTGAAAATGACCTGCTTTCGAGCGAGCACGATGGCCCCGACCATCGCAACCGTCAGGATCAGGCCGGCAAGCTGCAGGCTCACCATCTGCCGCGTGAAAAGGTAAACGCCCAGCGCCTGGATGCCGCCCCGCTCGTTGGCGTAGCTGGGCCGTTCGTTGGCGGGATAAAGGTCCCCCCGCGGGCCCGCGGTCCGCGTGGCGGCGGCGGCGTCCAGGGCCGCGGGAGATTCGCCCAGGGGCCGGTCCTGGACATCCACCCCCAGGGCATC
>JBGTBZ010000226.1:0-3094 GCA_041749155.1 Phycisphaerae bacterium | reverse complement strand
CGCCCGACCTGCCGCAGGCGGACGAAGATGAGCACGTCGGCGACGAGGACCTGGCCGCGGCGGGCGAGGGGGCGGCGGAACACCTGCCAGCAGACGTGGCCCGGGCCATCACGCGTAATCCTGTCCTCGACGGCCCGGATCCGCGACTGGTTCTGGCAGAGCTCGAGAGCGGAAAGAAGCTTCGGGCCAGCACGCTTCTGTACGCGGTGGGAAGGAAGGGGACCACCAGCGGTCTCGACCCGGAAAAGGCGGGCCTGGTCGCCGACGATCGCGAGCGATTGCAGGTCAACGAGTACTATCAGACCAACGTTCCACACATCTACGCGGCGGGGGACGTGATCGGTTTCCCGGCCCTGGCCAGCACCGCCATGGAGCAGGGTCGGCTGGCCGTGTGCCACATGTTCGACGTGGAAGCCCACGCGTTTCCGGAGCTCTTTCCATACGGCATCTACTCGATCCCTGAGATCAGCATGGTGGGTCGGACCGAGGAGCAGCTCACAGAGGCGGGAATCCCATACGAGTCAGGCATCGCCAACTACCGGGAGATCGCTCGCGGCCAGCTGCTGGGCGACGAGACTGGCATGCTCAAGATCCTGATCCACCAGGAGACGCGGGAGATCATGGGCGTCCACTGCATCGGGACGGGCGCCACGGAGCTGATCCACATCGGCCAGTGCGCCATGGCCCTGGGGGGCAAGGCGGAGTTCTTCGCCAACAACGTCTTCAACTATCCCACATTGACAGAGGCCTATCGGGTGGCGGCACTGAATGGCCTGAACAAGATCCGCAACATGTGAATTGCTCCCACCTTCTGATAGCTTGGGGCCGTCTACGAACGAGGGCTCTGCATGCTCAAGCTATTCAAGAACCTGGACCGCGTGCTCCGCGGCGATGCGACACGGCTGGAAGAACTGCGCAGCGGACGTCTCGAGGTGCCGGCTGCAGGGTTGGCTCTAGCAGGGCTGATTCTGGCTGCCTTTTACGGGGCGTGCATGGGCAGCTACGGCATCGTGACGGGGAAGGAGGGGGGCTGGATGCAGATTCTCAGCTCAATGGTGAAGGTGCCGGCCCTCTTTGCCCTCACCCTGCTGGTGACATTTCCGTCCCTCTACGTGTTCAATGCTCTGGTGGGCAGCCGCCTGAGCCTGCAATCGATGCTGCGACTGCTCGTGGCCGGCATCGCGGTGATGCTCGCGCTGCTGGCCAGCTTCGGGACCATCGTCGCCTTCTTCGGCTTCACCAGCACCAGCTACAGTTTCATGAAGCTCCTCAACGTGCTGGTCTTCGCCATCAGTGGCATCATCGGGCTCAGCTTCCTGCTTCAGACGCTCCATCGGCTCAGCGTGTCCGTCGAGGATCCGTCCCCACCGACCTTCCCGCCGGGTCCACCGCCGCCGATGCTGGCGACACCGGTGGACGTCCAGCCGGCGGGGCAATATTCGCCAGGCTCGCCGCAGGCAGTACCCCCCGGTCCAGGCGCGCTGGACCGCGACGGGCGCGAGGTCGGGCGTAACGTGAAGACGGTCTTTCGCATCTGGGTGGTGGTTTTCGGCCTCGTCGGAGCTCAGATGAGCTGGGTGCTGCGGCCATTCATCGGCGACCCCGCGCGGCCCGTCGAGTTCTTCCGTGACGAAATGCGCCAGGGCAACTTCTTCGAGAACGTCTGGAACGCCCTGATTCGGCTCATTCAGGGATAGGAGCACCGCCTTGGCCGCTCTTTCCGCCACATCATGGCCGGCCCGCCTGGCGGCGAGCATCGGGGACCGGGTGAACGATGCCCTGCGCGGGCGGACCAGCGAGGTAGCGGTTTCGACGCTTCTGACGGCCCTGGTGGCCTTCGGCTTGCTATATGGAGCTGCCATGGGGGCGTTCACAGGCGTTTGGGAGGCGCAGCCGCTTCAATTGCTGTACTCGGCGATGAAGGTGCCGCTGCTGTTGGGCATCAGCTTCGCGGTCGCCCTGCCCAGCTTCTTCGTGCTCAACACGCTCCTGGGAGTGCGCGAGGACTTCGGGGAGGCCCTGCGGGCGGTGGCGGGTGCGCAGGCAACGCTCACCATCGTTCTAGCGTCGCTGGCGCCCCTCACTCTGTGGTTTTATGCCTCCACGACCAACTACGACCAGGCGGTGCTTTGGAACGGCCTGATGTTCCTGATCGCCGCCGCAGCGGCGCAGGTGGCGTTGCGGCGGAGCTACCGGCCGCTGATCGCGCGGAACCGGCGTCACCGGCCACTGATGTGGGCTTGGGGCGTCTGCTTTGCGTTTGTCGGGATCCAGGCGGCCTGGGTACTGCGGCCCTTCATTGGCAAGCCGGACGAACCTGTGCAGTTCTTCCGCGACTCGATGTGGGGCAATGCCTACGTGGAGATCCTTGAAAAGATCCTGCGCGCGGCCGGGTGAGGCCCGCAGCATCACTGATGGCTCAACACGCCCTTCTGAACGCGTAGGAGACGGCGAGAGGCCACGCTGCCGTCGCCGACCTGGCTGCGTCGGGTCTCGTTGCCGTCATAGGTTGCGATTTCCACTCGCATGAGCCGGTTGCCTTCCTCTTCCACCAGTTCATACCTGGCATGGAGAATGTTCCGGCCCGAGCCGGACTCAGTTTCGAAGTGGCCCTGCATCATGGGCCCGAGCAGGAACTGATCAACGAGAATCCCGCTGCGCTGGTCGAGGACAAAATGACCGGGCATCGGCCTGCCCGTGGTGTCGGTTGCGATCCGCAGGAGGTACTCGCGCGAGTCACGGTTTTCGCCCATCTGGTACTGGATCGTCCAGGTGTAGACGGGCAGGCTGCCTGCCGGCTGGTCGGGGGCGGGCCCGATCTCGAGCGTCATCGTAAACTCGGCCGCGGCGTGGCCATCGGGCTGCACCACCCGGATCGGCCCGCTCCATTGACCAAACCAGGCTTCCGGAAGCCCGGTGGGCGCCGCGGCCGGTCGGGTCGCGGACTGCGTCGTGGGCTGGTCGGTTGGGGTAATGCCGAGCGTGGCAAGCAGCAGCACGACCGGTAGGAGGCGGAGCAGCTTCATCGGCCAGTCTAGGCCAAGCCGCCCGATTTCAGGAGAGGCCGTCCCACCGCTCATCCCACTCATACTGC
>JBGTBZ010000225.1:0-2364 GCA_041749155.1 Phycisphaerae bacterium | reverse complement strand
CAGGCACTGCTCGCCGGACAGCGGGTCGACGCCGACGCGGGCGTAGTGGCCGCTGGCGACGTAATCCGCGCCGACGGCCTTGGCGTAGTCGGCGAGCTTGCCGTACTTGAGCCAGTCGTTGCAGCGGACGCACGGGTTGGGCGTGCGTCCGGCGGCGTACTCCGCGGCGAAATAGTCGATGACGCGGCCGAAGTCGCGCTCGAAGTTAAGAACGTAAAAGCCGATGCCAAGCTGGTTTGCGACGCGGCGGGCGTCGTTGGCGTCGTTCACGGAGCAGCAGCCCTGCTTGTGAATCTTGCCGGTCGAATCGCAGGTTTCGGCCACCTCGACGCCCTGAGGTGTACCCAGCCGCATGAAGCAGCCGACGACCTCGTAGCCTTCGCGCAGCAGCAGGGCGGCGGCGACGCTGGAGTCGACCCCGCCGGACATGGCGCAAAGGACCTTGGGCTTGATTGCGGTCACGAAGCGTGATGGTAGGGGCCGCCTTGCATTGATCCCTGTCGATGCGTCAGGCGGCATGTTGCCGCAGTTGAAACTGAGTCTCAACCGCTTATCCTTCTGGCCGAAAGGAAGACATGTCACGCAGACCCGCCTTCACCCTCGTCGAACTTCTCGTCGTCATCGGCATTATCGCCCTCCTCATTAGCATCCTGCTCCCTGCGCTGGGCCGTGCCCGGCACTCCGCCGCTTCCACCGCCAACCTCTCCAACCTGCGGCAGATCGGCATGGGCCTGGAGTTCTACCGAAATGACTACGGCGGAAAGTTCCCGCGGCACTCCTCGCTCTCCAGCGAGCGGCCGCGGACTCGATGGGCCGATGACATCTTCCCGTATATCGACAACGTCGACGTCTTTACGAGCCCGCTGCTGGATGACATCGCGCGCAACAAGGCAATGAAGGCCTGGGCACACACGTGCGATCCCGTTACCGGGCTCCCCACCAACTGGAGCCTCTACTACGGCGGATACGGCTACAACTTCCAGTACCTGGGCAATTCTCGCATCAAGGCGGGCAACCGCAGGGGGTTTTACGCCTCGACGTCAGCCATTCGCGATTCGGCCCGCACCATCGCGCTGGCGGACACGAAGGGGAGCCGAAATGGGGATGATTACTTCGATTACGACGAAGCCACCTACGTCGTCGATCCCCCGCTGCAGAGCCTGGAGTACGGCAGCCGCGGGAGCCGGCGGACGTCGGCGGACCCCTATCAGCCCGGGAACTACGGCTACACCGGCGGCGACGGGACGGCGGGGACGGTCGTGAAGGAGCACCGGGCCACGCCGGACGACCGCAACGCGGGCAAGCGCGTGGCGGTGGTGTTCCTGGACGGCCACGGGATGCTGATGCTGCCCATCGAGCTGGACGACAGCAACGGGGACGAGCTGCCCGACAACGGCCTGTGGAATGGGCTCGGGGATCCGACGAAGCGGTGAGCCCTACGCAAGCCCGGGCCTTCGCTTGCTCCATTCCGTCATAGCCTCGTACATCCGCGCAGCCTGGAGCAGCTTTTCTTCTCCGAACGCCGGGCCGATCAGTTGCAGGCCGATCGGCAACGGCTTCTCGCCGGCGGTGAAGCCACAGGGCAGGCTGATGGAGCAGTTGCCCGCGATGTTGCTGGTGACGGTGAAAACGTCGCACAGGTACATCGAGAGCGGATCACCACTTTTCTCGCCGATGCGAAACGCCGGGAACGGGCTTGTCGGCGAGAGGATCACCTCGCACTTCTCGAACGCCTTCTCAAAGTCCTCGGCGATCCGCCGACGCACTTTCAGTGCCCGGTTGTAGTAGGCGTCGTAGTAGCCGCTGGAGAGCGCGTACGTCCCGATCATGATCCGCCGCTTCACCTCGGGCCCAAAACCCTCTTCGCGGCTCTTGCTGAAGAGCTCGACGATGTCATGGACGGCGTCGCTGGTGCGGTGGCCGAAATGCACGCCGTCGTAACGGGCAAGGTTGCTCGAGCATTCGCATGGCGCGATCACGTAGTACGCAGCGATGCCGTACTCCGTGTGCGGCAGGCTTACCTCCACCATCTCCGCCCCCTGCTCCTCGTAGATCGCGACGGCGGCGTCGATCGCCTTCTGGACCTGCGGGTCCAGCCCCCCCGCCGCCTCGGCGGCGGCGGTGAACTCCTTCGCGATCCCAATCCGCAGCCCTTTCGGGGCCTGCTCCAGGCTGGCAAGGTAGTCCGGAACAGGGACTTGCGCGCTGGTCGAGTCCATCGGATCCTGCCCCGCGATCACTCCCAGCAGCGCCGCGGCGTCCGCGACCGTCCACGCGAACGGGCCGATCTGGTCCAACGAGCTGGCGAACGCCACCAGCCCGTACCGGCTCACGCGGCCGTAGGTCGGCTTGAGACCAACCACG
>JBGTBZ010000224.1:0-7266 GCA_041749155.1 Phycisphaerae bacterium | reverse complement strand
CTGCCGGGGCTGGATGAACGGCGGGCGGTGCTGGCGACGCTGCGCCTGCTGGAGCGCCGTGCAGCGCGATCGGCCGGCGCTCGTCCGGGAAGTATGTCACCTGCACGCTGGCTGCACCTTTCCGATCGCGGCGCACTCGGGCCGCTGGTCGACTGGGCTCTTTATGCGCCGCTATCAGCGAGTGCGCCGCGGGCAGCCATGGACGTCTGCGAACGGATGCTGTGGCAGCGCCGGGAGCTCAAGGGCCAGAAAACCATCTCGACGACCCCGGCCCTAAGGGCTGGAGGAAGCTGAAAAACATGCGTTCCACACAGGATGCCCGTCCGTTCGCCCTCGACCAGCTCCGCGAGCGATTGCGCCTCGTGCTTCGCGGCAAGCATGAGGTGATCGATCATGTGATCTGCTGCCTGCTGGCCCGCGCGCATGTCCTGCTCGAGGACATGCCAGGCCTTGGAAAGACGACTCTTGCCAAGGCCCTCGCCGCTGCAATCGGCGGCTCGTTCAGCCGCCTGCAGTGCACGCCTGACCTGTTGCCGGGCGACGTCACCGGCTTCAGCGTCTTCAACCAGAAGACCCGCGAGTTTGAGTTCCGTCAGGGTCCCGTCTTTGCAGACGTCCTGCTCGTTGATGAGATCAATCGCGCCACGCCCCGCACGCAGAGCGCACTGCTTGAGGCGATGGCGGAGGGGCAGGTGACCGTGGACAACCAGCGCCACGACCTCTCGCCGACCTTCTTCGTCATCGCGACGCAGAATCCGATTGAGCATGCCGGTACTTACCCGCTGCCGGAGGCGCAACTGGACCGCTTCGGCATGAGAGTGCGCGTCGGATATCCGGATGTGGAGCACGAACTGGCCATGCTCGCCGCAGCCGCCGGGGGGGAAACGCCCAGGACCGCCGAACTGCCGCCCGCCCTCTTCAGTACCGGAGATCTCGCAGATCTTCAGCGTCGCGTGGTGTCGGTGGCGTGCGAGGAGCGTGTGCGGAGGTACCTCGTACAGCTCGGAGGCGCCTCACGCTCCCACCCGCGGGTGACGCTGGGAATCAGTCCGCGTGGGCTGCTCATCTGGCAGCGCCTCGCGCAGGCGCACGCCCTGCTGGCCGGGCGGCTCTTTGTGACCCCGGACGACGTGCAGGAGGTGGCGCCGGCAACCCTGCGCGTGCGCCTGGGCGTTGCGGCGGACGACGTGGATGACGTCATGAACGATCTGCTTAGATCGGTCGGCGTCGTGGCCTGAGCGGACGGAGGTCTCCTGTGGCAGCAGATTCGCCGAGCATGTACGCGTCGATTCTGGCGAACTCGGGTTACGCGGTGCCGGTGTCCTGGCCGGATGACCAGCCGGCAACGTGGGTCGGCGGGACGCTGCTCCTGCGTCTGGGCGAGGGAGCGATCGCAGCGCTTCCGGAGATGTTGGTGGGCTTGCTGCTGGCGGGGCTGCTTCGACACATTCTGGGCGACGTCATACTCCGTCGCTGGCTGTCGCGCGGAAACTGGGGTGACTTACCGCGAGGACTGCTCTTTGCAGTCGCGTTGCCGGTGGGAGCGATGGGAGTGCTCCCAGTGGTGCTGGCACTGCTGCGGGCACGAGTACGGATGGCATCGCTGGCCGTCGTCACCTTCGGCGGGGCGGCGCTCAATCCGCTGTCCCTGGCCTGGCTGCTGGACCGCGCCGGCGTCCTGCACACGGTACTGCTCGTGGCAATGCTGACCTTGGGCGCGACCGTTGTGTTCATGGTGCATCGCCGCCTGGTAGTCAGTCCGGCCGAAGGTGTCGGTACTGACGTGGCGGGCCTGCTGCCGGCCTTAGCGGAGAGCCGTGAGCTGGCGCTGAGGATCGCACCCGCTGTGGCGGTGGGCCTGCTGGTTTTCGCCGCGACGGCGGCGCTTCTTCCGCCGAGCACGCTGGGGAACGTGCTGATGGAACAGCATCCCCTCAATGCGCTGCTGGGCATCGCCGTCCCGGCGCTGGGGTATGTCGCACCGGAAACCGCGTCCCTCCAGGCAGCCGAAGCACTGCAGACAACCTATCCAGGGGTGGCCTGGACGAGCCTGGTCGGCGGCAGCGCCTTTACCGTCGCTACGCTGATCATTCTCCTTCGCATCGGCCCGCGCATCGCAGCCCGCTACCTCGCCTGTTTCTGCGTGATCCTGCTGCTGGGCTTCACCGTGCTGAACGCGCTGACACGGCCGTCCATGCCCAGCGCCGAGGATACCCACGCCTTTGACGGACTGAGCCGACCCTATCACGTGGTGGATGACCCCGGCGGAGTGACCCATGGGATTCTCATGGCCTGGCAACACCAGCTCACCCCGCCGGCCCTCGCTTCCGCGGGGGCCTTGGCGGCGCTGGTGCTGATCCCCTGGCCCCGTTTTGCAGCGCCGAGCCCCGCTGACCGCACCGCCGCCGCACATCTCTCCACTCGCGTGACGCGCGGCGCAGTTGTGATTTACGGTGTTGTCTGGCTCGGTGGTACTCTCCTTGTCTACTTGCCCTCCGCACCTGTGACGCTGGATGAGATGCGCCACGCTGAGGGAGAGTTGTCCAGTGCCGCCGCGGCTGGAGATCTGCTGGCGATCGAGTCAGCTCTGCAACGTGTGGATGTGCTGGCGTACCGCGGCCAGCTCGGGTCCTACCTGAGGCTGCACGGAGACGAGGCGAAGGGACTCGAGGAGATTCGCCGACAGGTTGAGGAGCTATCAAGCCTCGAGCAGGCGAGCGAGGGGTCGGACCTGTTCGCGCGCTTCGTGCCACTTTTCCGAGCCATCTCGGCGGCGCGGAACGCCGCCGAGGGTCAGTGAGGCTCTGATGGGCATGCAGCCGCGGAAACGGGCACCCGGGCCGAAGCATCGGGCCACTTGTGCCGCGGCCTTTGGGTTGGCGGGGTTCCTACGATCTGCGGCATGAATCAGCAGACTGGGGTCATCATCGTGGATCACGGCTCGCGCCGCGCCGAGAGCAACCAGCTGCTGGAGCAGGTGGCGACAGCGTTTTCCCGGCAATTCGCGGGGGATTACCACATCGTCGAGCCGGCGCACATGGAACTGGCGATGCCGGACATCGCCCGCGCGTACGCCCGCTGCGTGGAGCGCGGGGCGCGGAAGATCGTCGTCCTGCCGTTTTTCCTGGGCGAGGGCAAGCACTGGACCAGGGACATCCCCTCGCTCACGAGCCAGGCCGCGGCGCAGCACGCGGGAACGAGCTACCAGATCGCGCGTCCGCTGGGGCTGGACGGGCTGATGCTCCAGCTTCTGCGCAAGCGGATCGAGGAGGATGACCAGCCGACGATCCCCGCGGGCAAGCCGGACCCGCGGCTTTCGGGCGCGCCGCCGAGCCATCGGCGCGTGCAGTGCGCCATCTGCCCGTTCCAGGTGGAGCGGGATGGTAGAATCGTGCCCAGGCCCGGGTCGGGCGTGGACGTTGCGGAGCTGGCGTCCCGATGAGGCAGGGCACAGACGATGCAGACGCTGCAGCCGTAGCTCAACTGGACAGAGCAGCGGCCTTCTAAGCCGCAGGTTGTGGGTTCGAGTCCCACCGGCTGTGTTGCCTTACGCCGCCTCGGGCAGCGCCTTGACCTCGACGAACTCCGGCAACGAGCCGCGACCGTGAGGGAGCGGTCCGGCCTCGGGCAGCGCCCTGGCCACGTCGTACTTCCCCGCCGGGAGGATGAGCGAGGGATTCTCGTCCACCTTCTCGAGCCATCGATCGCGCAGCTCGCGGGCGGCGGCGATGAGCTTGGGGTCTGCCTTGCGCTTCTCGCGTCGGGGCTTCTTCTGCCCCGGCGTGACGGTCTCAACGTGCACCGGCTCGGGGCTTACGGTCGGAAGGCCAAACTGCACATGGGGCCTTGGCCGGCGCGCGGGCTTTTCAGAACTGGGTGCCATGCCCTTTTCGGGTGCCACGGCTTCACGCGCAGCGGAAGCCGTGCGGGAACGTCTGCCGGACACGGCTTCCCCTTCGGGTGAAGCCGTGGCACCCAGCGCGGGTTGACCCGTGGCACGCTCGGGGGACAGCACCGGCAACTCATCGCTCCAGTGCATGCCTGGGGGAATCGGCAGGGCAATGCGATCCTCGCGCATCGAGCCGGAGTCCGTCTTGGCGGGGAACCACCAGGGCGTGGTGTTGTCGCCGGGGCGGATGCGCTTCTGCCAGAAGATGTGCACGCGCGGCATGCCGCGCTTGCCCTTCTTCGCGCTTCCGGCGCGGTAGGCGAGCGGGACGAAGCCGAGACTCTCCCAGAACTTGTTGGCCTCGATATCCTGCGCGCACCAGCAGCAGAAGAGGCGACACCCGTAAGCGGCGCGATCGAACATCGCCTTCACCAGCATCGCCCCGATCAATCCGCGACGCTGCCCCTCGGCGTCTGCGGCTCGACGTACGGGGCTGGGGCCTTGCCCCTGCCGAGCCTGCGGCGCTTCGCCGAGATAAAGAACGGGCTGCTCTGCATCTGATTGCTCCTGAAAGAGCCGGGAGAAGCCGAAGCCACCGACATCGTGGACATGCTCGTAGAGCGTCTTACGCCTGTTGTTTGGAGAGCCGGTGACAGCCTGCGCGCACTCGATCATCAGATGAGTATGCGCGATGAGACTCTCCTCCTACTCTATCACTGCCCCAAAGGAGCGTCGGAGAAGGACTTGGTGTCTTGGGTTGAGCACTCGAATCCTTCGACCTACCGGCGAGACGTGCTGAGAAGGCTACACGACGAGCGCATGGTCGAGTTCAAGGACGCCCACGTTAAGATCTCTCCCAAGGGAGCCCGGTACGCCGAGGACAACTTGGACCTGACCATCTAGCGCCTTCGGCCGCGGCTGGCAGGCTCAGCCCGGAGAGCGCATCACACATTAAACCTGAAGTGCATGATGTCCCCATCCTGCACGACATACCCCTTGCCCTCACTCCCCGCCCCGCCGCCTGCTCGGCGGGCGCGAGTCGTTTGTCTCAGGCGGCGATACCCTCGACGCTGAGCTGATCGATGTCGGTGCGCTGGCTGGCATGTTCCAGGGTGATCGCGCAGACCTGCCCCTCGGCATCGACGTCGAGGGTGGTGTTCTCATCCAGCTCGCGCGACTCGGCGATGTCGCCCGCGCGGAACTCGATGTAGAGCGTGTCAGTGTCGGCGAAGTACTGGATCTTCATGGCTTGACCCTGCGGTTAGCGCGGGCTGCGGTCGCTCTCAGACCGCCAGCTTGACCTTCTGCCCGGATTCGCGGTTCTCAAGGACAAGGTTCTTCACGCGCTGCGTACCGAGCTGCTCGTTGGCGTTGAGGAGCTCGATGCCGTAGATCCGGCCGTCGGCGTCAACGTCGATGTTCAGCTCTTCGGAGACCGCCCGAGTCGTGACCTTGGCGGTCTTCTTGCGGAAGCGGATGTAGGCGATGTTGCACGCCGGGTCGTATGTGAGCTGCATGACGAGACTCCTCAAAAGTACTTGACGATCACCGTCACCACCAGCCAGCCGCCTGGGATTGTAGTCGCGAAGGCTTCGATCTGCTGCCGCGCATACCGCTTGCCATGCCAGGTCTTGCCGTACGGGAAGACGCGGCGGAACATGGTCCGGCCGAACTTCGCAGGGGACTGCGTGCCGCTCGCCACCGTTTCGCGCACGCGCCCGACGGTCGCGCCGCGCTCGCGGATGCGCTGGGCGGCGTGGGGATGGATCTGGACCTTCATTGGCTGGCACCCGGATTGAGGTAGCCGCTACACATTAAACCTGAAGTGCATGATGTCCCCATCCTGCACGACATACCCCTTGCCCTCGCTGCGCAGCCGCCCCGCCGCCTTGATGGCGGGCTCGGTGTGGTGCTTTTCGAGGTCTTCCAGCGTGTAGACCTCCGCGCGGATGAAGCCGCGCTCGAAGTCGGTGTGGATCACGCCGGCGGCCTGCGGGGCGGTGTCGCCCTTGTGGATCGTCCAGGCGCGGATCTCCTTGGGCCCCGCCGTGAAGTAGCTCTGCAGGCCCAGCAGGTCATACGCCACGCGCCCCAGGGTCGCCAGCGCCGGCTCGGAAAGGCCCAGCCCGCCGAGCATGTCGGCGCGGTCGGCCTCGTCCAGCTCCGCCAGCTCGCTTTCGATCTTCGCGCAGATGGCGACGACCGGTGCGCCCTCCTTGCCGGCGCGCTCGCGGACCTTCTGCACGAGCGGGCCCTCGCCGCGCACGTCGGTCTCATCGACGTTGGCGACGTAGAGCACCTTCTTGAGCGTCATCAGGCCAAAGCCCTTGAGCAGCTTGCGCTCATCCTCCGTCCAGTCGAGGGCGCGCAGGGGCCTGGCGTCGTTGAGGGGGGCGACGGCGCGCTCCAGCAGCGCCTTCTGGGCGATCGCCTCCTTGTCGCCGGTCTTGGTCTTGCGCGTGATCTTGTCGAGGGCGCCCGTGACCGTCTCGAGGTCCGCCAGGGCCAGCTCGGTGTCGATGATCTCCATGTCGCCCGCCGGATCGACGCGGCCGGTGACGTGCTGGACATCGGGGTCGGCGAAGCAGCGGACGACGTGGGCGATGGCATCGACCTCGCGGATGTTGGCGAGGAACTTGTTGCCCAGCCCCTCCCCGGTGGCGGCGCCCTTGACGAGGCCGGCGATATCCACGAAGCGAACCTGGGCGGGGATGATCTGCTCGGTGGGGATGTGGGCGTTGATGCGCTTGAGGCGCGGATCGGGCACGGCGACCACGCCGACGTTGGGCTCGATGGTGGCGAAGGGATAGTTCGCCGCCAGCGCCCCGGCGGCGGTGAGGGCGTTGAAAAGGGTGGACTTTCCGACGTTTGGCAGACCGACGATGCCGACATCAAGACTCATGGGCCGGCATTGTAGGAGCCAAGACAAGCTGCGGGACCCGAGGCGGATCCCGCAGCAAAAGGCAGTCGATCAGGCGGCGCGCTACTGCCGCAGGAAGACCCAGACGTTGCCGTGATACGTGTAGTTGCTTGGCTGAAGCGGCTGAAGCTCCTGGATGAGCTGGTTCATCTTCTCCCGCATCGCCTCGTACTCCTTCGTCTCCTCAGCATTGAGCCGCCCCGCCTCGCCCGCGGCGGCGATGGAGGCGTAGCGGTTCATGAGCTTCTGATACTCGGCCATCAGCTCGTCGCGCTTCCGGACCTGAGCGGCGGTGAGGGGCTCCTGCTCCTGCTGCTCCATGCGGAAATCACCGACGAGCAGATCGAGCTTGCCATCGTCGTTGTAGTCCGCGGCATGAAGCTTCAGGCGCGTGCCCCAGGGAACGTTCGCCTCCGGGAACCCACGCCCCGCCGCCGACAGGAGCACCTTGTGGGCG
>JBGTBZ010000223.1:0-1783 GCA_041749155.1 Phycisphaerae bacterium | reverse complement strand
GACTGTAAATCAGGTGGCTCTGCCTTCGCTGGTTCGAATCCAGCCGCTCCCATTCCTTCGCAGTCATCACAGCCCGCCACGCCGCGGGCATTCTTGCTTTCGGGCTCAGCGCGCCAGCATGACCCGTTCGACGAACCCGGTGTCAACACGGCCCTGCTGGAACTCGTGGTTGTCCATGATCTGGAGCTGCAGGGGGATCGTCGTGGCGAAGGGACCTATCCGGAATTCGCTCAGGGCCCGTCGCATCGTCGCGAGCGCCTCGGCGCGGGTGGGGCGGTGGATGATGAGCTTGCCGATCATCGAGTCGTAGTTCGGGGGAATGCGATAGCCGGCGTGGGCGTGGGTGTCGAGGCGGACGCCGGGGCCGCCGGGGGCGATGAAGGTCTCGATCAGGCCCGGCTGCGGCGCGAAGTTCCGGGAAGGATCTTCCGCGTTGATGCGAACTTCGATCGCGTGCCCACGCTGCGGCACCTGACTCTGGCTGAAGGCCAGCTTCTCGCCCGAGGCCACGCGAAGCTGCGTCTGGATCAGGTCGATGCCCGTCACCAGCTCGGTTACCGGATGCTCCACCTGGATGCGCGCGTTCACCTCCAGGAGGTAATAGTTCTGCTCCTGGTCCACAAGGAACTCCACCGTCCCTGCGTTGGTATAGTTGGCAGCCTTGATCAGCCGGACAGCGGCGGCGCACATGTTTTCGCGGGTTTTCTGGCTGATCGCGGGGGAAGGCGACTCCTCGACGAGCTTCTGGTGCCGGCGCTGCATCGAGCAATCGCGCTCCCAGAGGTGGACGGCCGTGCCATGCTGGTCGGCGATGACCTGCACCTCGACGTGGCGGCCGAACTCGACGTACTTCTCGATATAGACGGTACCGTTCTTGAAGGCGGCCTCGGCCTCGACCTTTGCCTGGCGCAGGCCGGCCCGGAGAGTCGCCTCGTTGTGCGCCACGCGCATCCCCTTGCCCCCGCCGCCCGCGGAAGCCTTGATGATCACCGGATAGCCGATTTTCGCGCACAGCTCCGCCGCTTCGGACTCGGTTTCGATTTCACCCTCGCTACCCGGGACCGTGGGAACTTTCGCGGTCCTGGCAAGCCGCTTGCACTGCACTTTGTCGCCCACCGCCAGCATCGCTTCGGGGCTCGGACCGATGAACTCAATCTTGCAGGACCGCACGACCTCGTTGAAATGAGCGTTCTCAGCCAGGAATCCATACCCGGGATGGATGGCGTCAACATCGCAGATCTCCGCCGCGGAGATGATGCGGGGGATGTTGAGGTAGCTGTCGGCGGCGGCGGCTTTGCCGATGCAGACGGCCTGATCGGCGAGGTCCAGGTAGCTGGCATCCCGATCTGCCTCGGAGTAGACGGCGACGGTCTGAACGCCCATCTCGCGACAGGCGCGGATGACGCGGAGGGCGATCTCTCCCCGGTTGGCGATCAGGATGCGGTTGAACATTTTCAGGTAGCGGGGGGCGCGTGGCGCGGAAGGGAGCGGTCGATCGTCCCGGAGCTGCTGACGCAGGGCCGTTCAACGTCAGGCTGGGCGGACCGCGAACAGCACTTGACCGTACTCCACGGCCTGGCCGTTCTCAGCGAAGATCTTCTCAATGGTGCCGCTGGTCTCGGCCTTGATGTTGTTGAAGACCTTCATCGCCTCGATGATGCAAACGTCCGTCTCGGGGCCCACGCGATCGCCAACTTGCACGAATGGCTTGGCGTCGGGAGAGGGTGAGGCATAATACGTCCCCACCATGGGACTCCTTATCTCGACCAGGCCGGCGGCGCCC
>JBGTBZ010000222.1:0-2477 GCA_041749155.1 Phycisphaerae bacterium | reverse complement strand
CTCGGCGGCGCATCCTGGTGGTCGATGACAATCGCGACGCCGCCAGGACACTGGCCAAGCTGCTCCGGCTCGCCGGACACGACACCCGGGAGGCCAACGACGGTGCCGAAGCGATCACCGCCGCGGCGGAGTATCGGCCGGAGGTCATCCTGCTGGACGTGGGGCTGCCAGTGATGAACGGCTATGAGGTGTGCCGCGAGCTGCGGCGCCAGCCGTGGGGGTCGGAAATGACCATCGTCGCCCTGACCGGCTGGGGCCAGGATGAGTACCGCCGCATGTCCGCGGAGGCGGGGTTTGACGAGCACCTGGTCAAGCCGGTTGACTTCGGCCGCCTGTCGTCGCTGCTGAACGGTCAGGTGGCACGAGATAAGTAGTTGCGGAAGCTGGGCTTGCAGCTATCTGGCGATCACCGGTCCCCGCGGCGCCGCCGGATACCGGCCCTGGTGCCCACAAGTCAGCCCGCGGCGGTATTGACACACGAATTGCCACTCTCCCAAGAACGCGCCTTATCAGCGCGGGGGCGGCTCCAGAAGCGCATCGGACTCGCGCGTCTCGGGGCCGTTTTCCGTGCAGAGGGCGTAGCGGCTGGGATACATCGAAACCCCGGCATGCTCGCCGGCGGCGCTCAGAATGTAGAAGTTAAGGCCGAAGGCGGGGTTGCCCTGGTCGTTGAGCAGGCGCTTCTCGATGGTGGCGGCCTGAACGCGCTTCAGGGCGTCCATGCCCGCATCCTTTGGGCCCATGCCGCGGCGCATGTTCTCGACGATCAGGAACGAGCAGTGGTTGATGTGGTTGGCCTCGCCCCGCCCGGTGCTGCCGGCAGCACCGACGTCGTTGTCGAGCCAGAGGCCGGCGCCGAGGATGGGGGAGTCGCCGACGCGGCCGGGAATCTTCCAAGAGAGGCCGCTGGTGGTGGTCACGCCGCAGATGTCCCCGTTGGCGTTGATTCCGTTCATGTTGATCGTCCCGAACATGTGATCCGAGTCGACCAGGCCGTCGCGGACCATGGAGACGGCTGCGAGACGCCCGCGCTCCTCGCGATCGAGGTCGCGCAGACTGGCGGCCCCGAGTTCGCGGGCATCGGGATCGAGGTAGTGCTCCGGATCGGTTCGCCGCTTCCATTCGAGCCAAAGGGCGCGGGATCGCTCGGTGTTCAGGTCGTCCTCGATCTCGAAGCCCATCGCCCTGGCAAAGTCCTGCGCCCCCTTGCCGACCAGCAGGTGGTGATCCGTGGTATGGCACACGGCGCGGGCAACCAGCGACGGCGTCCGCACGCCCTCCAGGCAGGCCACGCCCCCAGCACGCTTCAGGGGGCCGTGCATGCAGCAGGCATCGAGCTGCACCACGCCATCGGCGTTGGGCAGCCCACCGTAGCCCACGCTCATGTCGCGGGGGTCAAGCTCGCAGAGGTTCACGCCGGCGACGACCGCATCCAGGACATCCTCCCCGGCAGTAATCATCTCAAAGGCCTTCTGCACGCCGGTGACGTCTCCGCCGTTGCGGAAGCGGTTGCCGTTGTCGGAGGCGATGACGAGTGGCTTGGCGGCTCTGGCATGCACGGCGGGGCCCTTGCTGAGTGCTGTGCTTGAAGCCGCCGCGAGGCCAGCGGCGGCGGTAGAGGCGACGAACTGGCGGCGGGAGACTTGGGGCATGCTGGGAATGCTAAGTGACGGGTGGCCTCTCCCGAAAGGGGGGGCGGTGCTTACCCAGGTTTATATGGGGGCGATCGAATGTGTTCTGACCCCGAGGCCTTGTTGACAGGACCAAGGCGAGGGTTACCTTCGGCATCCCGCTGACAGCCTGCATTCGCCGGCACAGCGTGCTTGGCCACTCTGCGAACAGAGACCCGCGGGCGTTTCGGCCACAACACTTCGTGTCCGACCGCCGGTCCCGCAGCGGTCAGGCGAAGCGGAAGGAGTTTTGAATGCGAATCTTTTTCATGGTGATGATGACCGCCGCTGCTGTCGCGGTCATGCCTATGCTGGCCTCACCGGCATCGGCGGACTCACTGCACTTCGACGACATTACGACAGAGCTCGAAGCTGCTATTCCCGCAAACTACGGCGGCTTTTCCTGGGGAACAGACTGGTATGTTTACAGCGATACCGGTTACGCCTCCTTTGGCAACAGCTATGGCTCGCCGAGCGGCGAGTACGCCGCTTTCAACGGCTTTGGCGTGCTGACCGTCACAATGGGCAGTGGCTCTGACTTCACGTTCAACGGCGCCTATTTCACCGGGTGGGCCGAGAACGACACCGCCGTCTCGTTTACGGCGACGTCGATCACGGTGAACGGCTACAACAACGGCGCGTTCGTCGGCTCTGCCTCGATGGCGCTTTCGACCACCGGCTACGACTGGCTGGATGCGGGGCTGGAGGGCGTCGATGAGCTGCGGTTCGTCTCATCCGGAAGTGGTCAGTGGTGGCTTATGGACAACTTCACGTTCAACGAACCACTGGTGAACGTGATCCCGACGC
>JBGTBZ010000221.1:0-8883 GCA_041749155.1 Phycisphaerae bacterium | reverse complement strand
CGGGCCGTTTCCGCCATCACAGCGCGAGCGGTGGAAACCAGCGGCATTGCGCGGAATTTACGGAGCACGCGAAAGCGTAGGCCGGAGCCATCTGCAGCAGCGGCGAGTCGCCGCGACGTGCGACTCACGGCCCGCCGCTCTGCTTACGCGGATCGTCCGCCGGGTTCACGTACTCGATCAACCACGGCCCCGTGCCGTGAAGTTGCACGACGGTCTCGCCCTTGGCCGACGCGAAGTGCTTCATGCCTGCCGGCCAGAACCCGTAGGTGCCGGCGGGAATGTCGCGCAGGGCGCTCGGGTCGAACTTCTCGCCCATGCCGAGAAGGAACGTGCCGGAGATCACCGTCACCCGCTCGACCTTCGGATGGGTGTGCGGCGGGATGCGATAGCCATCGGGCAGCTTCAGGCGGAAGGTGAACGGCCCTTCCTTCGACGGATCGCCTTCCATCACCGCAATCATGGAGCCCGTCGGCAGCGACGGCGGGCCGTCCTGCCACTTGAGCTGGTCGGGGTAGTTCAGCGAGAAATCGTCCATCGCGTGGCTGTTGTCCGGCTGGCTGCGGACCATGCCGATGACCAGCACCGCCGCGATCGCGAGCAGGCCGATGGTAATCAATCGCAAGCGCATTGAAGCCTCCTTCAGTGGTTGGGAAACGGGCCGGCAGCGTATCGCGCCGCCGCTCACTCCGGCAGAAGAAAACTCAGGTGCAGCTCGGCGTGCCGCAGGTTCAGGGCGACCCACTCCTCGTGGGTCATCTTCCCGAGAAACGGGTGGCGGGCCATCGGGCGCTCGCTGCGGAGGCGCTCGCAGGCACGTTGGAAGCGGGCGATGCCTTCGTCGGTGGCAAGCTCCTCGGTGGCGACGGTGCCGCCCTTCACGCCTGGAATGCGCACGCCCGAAGGCATCGCCCCATGGATGAACCGGTGCCGGCGGAGCCTCAGTATCCAGCCGGTCACCCGCGGCGGCTTGATCGGGTAGCCCTCATAGCAATACTCCGCCCACGCCGCCAGGTGCCCGAGCGTCTGGCCGAGCGTCCAGTTGCCGCTCCGCTGCAGCTTTCCGGCCGATTCTGCTCGCACGAGCCGCTCGATATCGGCGATTACCTCGTCAATCGAGTCAAAATGCAGCTTGCGTCGCTCGGCGTCTGGGGCGGCTATTTCTGGCATGGGCGGGTGAACGCGGTTGGCAACATTAGGCGGGCGGCGATCTCCACATAGCATCGTGGGTGAGCCAATCGAAGATCCTGCTCAGTGGGGCGACCGGTTACATCGGCGGACGGCTCGCGCCGCGGCTGCTCGAGCGCGGCTATCGGCTGAAATGCATCAGCCGCAGCCGTGAAAAGCTTATTTCTCGGCCCTGGGCGCGGGATGAACGCATCGAGGTCGTTCAATGCGACGCGGGCGATGCCCAGGGGCTGGCGAAGGCCATCCATGGGTGTTCCGCGGCCTACTACCTGGTTCATTCGATGAACGCCGCCGGGCCGGGATACCGCGACCGTGACCGGGAACTGGCCCAGATCTTCGGCCAGGTTGCCGCCGGGGCGGGGGTCGAGCGGATCATCTACCTGGGCGGGCTCGGCGAGACGGGCGAGGGCCTCAGCGAGCATCTCGCGTCCCGGCGCGAGGTGGAGAAGGCGCTGGGAGATGCGGGAGTGCCGGTGACGGTTCTGCGTGCGGCCATGATCATCGGGTCGGGGTCCGCATCTTTTGAGATCCTGCGCTACCTGGTTGAGCGTCTTCCGGTGATGGTCACGCCGCGGTGGGTGCGTACCGAGTCGCAGCCGATCGCGGTGGCCGACGTGCTCCATTACCTCGTGGCGGCGCTGGAGACCCCCGAGACGACCGGAAGGACGATGGACATCGGGGGGCCGGAGATATGCAGCTACACCGATTTGATGCGGGAGCTGGCTCGAACGCTTGGCCTGCGCCGGCGGATGATTGTTCCTGTGCCGGTGTTGACACCCCGGCTCAGTTCACTCTGGATTCACCTGGTGACGCCCCTGGGTGCGAGCATCGCCCGGCCGCTGGCCGAAGGGTTGCGCAACCGCGTCGTCTGCCGGAACGATGAAGCAAGGCGGCTGATGCCTCATGACTGCGTGACGATCCGCCAGGCGATGGAGGCCGCCGTGGCGGATCACCGGTCCGCCAGCGTCGAGACGGCCTGGTCTGATGCCGGGGTCATGCCCGGCGACCCGACCTGGGCCGGCGGAACGGAGTTCGTCGATCGCCATGCCGCGGTAGCGAAGGCGGGGCAATCGGCCGCCTGGGATGCCGTCAGACAGCTTGGCGGACAGCGCGGCTACTACGGGGCCGACTGGCTCTGGCGGCTTCGCGGCGGGATGGATCGGCTGGTCGGAGGGCCGGGCCTGCGGCGCGGCCGGCGCAGTTCAGGGTCATTGCGGGTGGGTGATGCCCTGGACTTCTGGCGGGTCACGGAGATCGACCCGCCGCGTCGGCTCGTCCTGCGCGCGGAAATGAGGCTTCCAGGCGTCGCAACGCTCTCGTGCGAGACCCAGCCGGCGGATGAGGGAGGCACGCGAATCGTGCTGACTGCGCGTTTCCGCCCGCGTGGCCTCATGGGCATCGCGTACTGGTGTTCCGTGCTTCCCCTGCACGGGGTCGTTTTCAAGGGGATGGTGAACGGCCTGGCACGGGAAGCCGAGCGCATCGAGCGGCGCACCCGGGATTCGACTCAACGCTCTGCGACGCGAACTTCCGCGCCGATCGGATAGTGATCGCTGGCATATGTCGCAAGCCGATCCGTCTCGACCCAGGCGCCGGTGACCGCCTCGGGCGGCATGCCAAAGGCAAAGATGTAGTCGATCCGCTGCCCCGGCTGCAGCGTCGTGAACGTGCTGGCCACGCGGGCGGAGGCGGGGTCGAAGGCGGCGAGGGTGTCGATGTAGCCGGCGTCCAGAACCTGCTGGATCGCCCGGCGGGGCAGATCGCCCTGCTTGTCGAAGTACTTGCGGCTCTTGTCCGGAAGGCGGGCGGGATCCAGCGCCTGGATCGGTGAAGTGGCGTTGAAATCGCCCATCAGGACATGCGGCACGCCCGCCGTCCGGCGGTCGGCAAAGACTTCTAGGACAGTGGCCAGTTCCTGTTCCCGCTTGCGTTCTCGCCGCTCGCTGGCCTTGGCGGTGGTGTGAACGAGGCCGAGGACCATTTCCCGCCCATCGACCTCCACCGTCACCTCCAGCAAGCTCCGCGGTGGGCGGCTCCGAGTTTTTAAGGCAGAGAGGCGGGCGGTGTGGTTGATCGACTCCAGGATCCGCCCCCGCGCTAAGAGCGCCGCCGTCCGCCCCTTGCGCCCCTCGGCGGCGATGCAGTCGAAGCCAAGCCGCCAGGCGATCCGGTCGAGGATGGCGGGGTCCTCGGCCTCGACGAGGCCGATCACGTCGGCCCGCTGGGCGAGCAGCACCTCGGCGATGGGATCAGCGCGGCCGATGCCGCCGTCGAGGATGTTGTAGCTGACAATGCGCACGCTTAACTTTCCGCCAGGAAGGTGCGGAGCCCCCCGAGAAACATCTCCACGCTGATCGCTACCAGCAGCATGCCCATCAGCCGCTCGATCGCCACGAGCCCGCGCTCGCCGAGGAAGCGCGCGAACTTCGTGCTCAGCAGCAGTATCACCGCCGTCGCCAGCCATGCCAGAAGCACCGCCACCAGCCATTGCGGCCACTGGCCGGGCTCGCCGCTGCCGATGATGATCACCGCCGCCAGGGCGCTGGGGCCGGCGACGTAGGGGATCGCCAGGGGGACGATGAACGGCTCGCCGCTGATCTCCTCCGCTCCCGCGTGCTTGCTGATCGGGAAGACCATCCGCAGCGCGATCAGAAACAGCAGGATCCCGCCGGCGATCGTCAGCGACGGCTGGGAGATGTGCATCATGTTCAGCAGCGCCTCCCCGCCGAACAGGAAGACGATCAGCACCACCAGGGCAATCAGCAGCTCGCGGACGATGATCAGCGACCGCCGCGACGGCGTCACGTCCTTCAGCGCGCTCAGGAACATGGGGATGTTCCCGAACGGGTCCATGATCAGGAACAGCAGGATGGCGGAGGAGAGGACGCTCATTCTCGGGGCGTCAGTTTAGCCACGCCCGACGGTCACGCGATCGCCCGCGGGCGGCCCATGCGCACGGCATCCCCCGGCGTCGTCGCCGGGCGGTCGTAGACCTGCGGCGACACGCCCACCATCGCCGCACGCTGCTGCTGGAGCAGGGCCGGCTTGATCTTCCTGATCCGCTCCGCCAGCTCCTGCTGTTGCATGAACAGCTCGCGGTTGATGCTCGAAAGCGCCCGGTCGTCCGCCTTAAAGATGTCTCCCGTCAGCGTCCGAGCGATTGCCCCCTCCACCTCCACCGTCCGGGCGCATTCCACCCAGTCCGCACGCACCGTCACCCCGACCCCTCCGTCTCCCAGCGTCAGCAGGCCCCAGCGCGGCGGGAGGTCCGCCTTCTTCAGCAGCCCCGCCGGCGCCAGGACGTAGTGCAGGTTCGCCATCGGCGTCAGCAGGCAGCTTGAAAACTTCCCCAGCGCCGCCTGCCCGCGGACCTTCTTCGTCCGGCCCCACCGCGGAACGCCGCGCTTCGTGCGGTCGCGCTCAATCGCCCCGATGCAGAGGGGAAGCTGCCCATCCGGCGCCAGGTCGCGGCAGAAATCACCGCGCGACGCCTTGCATTCGATGAACACCGTCTGCGGCAGCAGGTACGGCACCGACAGGTAGTTGTGATACGCCCGGAAGTGCCCCGCCCCGACCGCATCGATGATCCCCAGCGGATTGACCCGCACCTCCGCCGCGACGGAGCGATACCCCTGCCGGAACATCCACCGGCAGGCCTCTTTCTTGAGCGTCTTGTGTAGCTGCGTTTCTCCGGCCATCCTGGCACTCCTTTGCCTGATCTCATCTGAACGAGCCGCGACCGTGGGGAAGCGGTCCGCCAGCATCGTCCATCCCCGCCGGAACCGCTCTCGTCCCGGAGCGGGGCATCGCGAATCCTACCGAACCGCCGGCCGCTTGCAACGTAATACACGAGTAACCCGCCGGCCTGCGGCACGCAGTGCCGCGGCTCTGGCGAATCGCTGGGCTCCTGCGAAACGCTGGACGGCGGGCCGGGCGCTGCCTAGAGTGCCCACACAACTGATCGCGGGGTAGAGCAGCCTGGTAGCTCGTCGGGCTCATAACCCGGAGGTCGTGGGTTCGAATCCCACCCCCGCTACTGACCAAGGGAACCACACCCGCCGCCTGCAAGGGCGGCGGGTGCTGGCGTTTGGGGACTTGTGGCATCTTTGGCTAATCTTCCCCGCTCATGGGGCAGTGTCCTGATTCCATCAAGCGGCTCATCGACCGCTTCAACCAGCAGTCCGACCAGGTCCGCTCCGCGGACTACAACGAGACGCTGATCCGCATCCAGTTCATCAACCCGATGTTCCAGGAGCTCGGCTGGGACATCGAGAACCAGCAGGGCCACGCCCTGCAATACGCGGAGGTCGTCCACGAGGACCGCGTCAAGGTCGCCGGCCAGACCAAGGCCCCGGACTACTCCTTCCGCGTCGGCGGGCAGCGAAAGTTCTTCCTCGAAGCCAAGAAGCCCGCCGTGGATATCAAGAGCAACTGGGAGCCCGCCTACCAGCTTCGCCGCTACGCGTGGTCGGCCAAGCTCCCCGTCAGCCTCCTCACCGACTTCGAGGAGCTGGCGATCTACGACACGCGCATCAGGCCCAGGGAGTTCGACAAGCCCGCCACCGCCCGGCGCGACTACATCCGCTACACCGACTACCCCGACCGCTGGGACTTCCTCGAAGGCACCTTTTCCAAGCGGGCCATTCTCCAGGGGGAGTTCGACCGCTACGTCGAGTCCAAGAAGGGTCGCGGCGCCCAGCCCTTCGACGACGCCTTCCTCGCCGAGATCGAGCAGTGGCGAAAGGCCCTGGCCTCCAACCTCGCCCTCCGCAACGACGAGCTCTCCGAGCCCGGCCTCAACTACGCCGTCCAGAAGATCATCGACCGCATCATCTTCCTCCGCATCGCCGAGGATCGCGGCACCGAGCAGGTCGGCCAGCTCATGGCCCTGCTCAACGGCGATCACGTCTACCAGCGCCTCGTCACCGTCTTCAACCGGGCGGATGAGCGCTACAACTCCGGCCTCTTCCATTTCGACAGGGAGCCCGGCCGCGACGAGCCGCCCGACACGCTCACGCGCTCCCTCCAGATCGACGACCGCACCCTCAAGGAGATCATCAAGGCGCTCTACTACCCGCAGAGCCCCTACGAGTTCACGATGGTCTCCGCCGACATCCTCGGCAGCGTGTACGAGCGCTTCCTGGGCAATGTCATCACGCTCACGCCCGCCCACCGCGCCAAGATCGAGCAGAAGCCCGAGGTCCGCAAGGCCGGCGGCGTCTACTACACGCCCACATACATCGTCGATTACATCGTGAAGAACACCGTCGGCGCGCTGCTGGAGTCCCGTATCGCGGGCGAGACGCCCGCGGTACGGGCGAAGCTCCGCATCCTCGACCCCGCCTGCGGCGCGGGCGCGTTCCTCATCGGGGCCTACCAGTACCTGCTCGACTGGCACTTTCAGCAATACCTTGCCGGCGACCCCGCAAAGCTCGCCACCGGCAAAACCGCCGTCCTTCGCCCCACGCCCACGGGTGAGTGGGCCCTGGCCATCAGCGAGCGCAAGCGCATCCTCCTGGCGCACATCCACGGCGTGGACATCGACGACCAGGCCGTCGAGGTCACCAAGCTCAACCTCCTGCTCAAGTGCCTGGAGGGGGAGACCAGCCAGTCGCTGGGCTTCGAGCAGCGCCTCTTCCGCGAGCGCGCCCTGCCGGACCTGGGCAGCAACATCAAGTGCGGCAACAGCCTCATCGGCACCGACATCATCGGCACCGACGCGTGGGCGAAGATGACCGAGGAGGAGCGGCGGAGGATCAACCCGTTCGACTACGAGCGGGCGTTTCCCGAGGTTTTTAAGGGGAAGGACGCAAACCGCGGATTCGATGCAGTGATCGGCAATCCTCCCTATCGGCGTGAGCGGGACTACAAAGCCCTATTAAATCAAGTTGCGCTGACCCAGTTTGGCCGAAGGTACAAATCGCCCCGCATGGACCTCTGGTACTACTTCGTCCATCGCTCGTTGGACTTGGTAAGGAAGAATGGCCTGCTGTCATTCATCACGAACGCCTACTGGGTGAGCGGTACCGGGGCCGAGAAACTGATCGCGGAGATAGGCGTGCACTCCCTTGAAGAGGTCTTTTCCCTCCGAAAGTTGAAGGTGTTCTCGGATGTTTCTGGCCAGCACATGGTCTTCCGCATTAGGAAGGCTCCTCCGTCTACCACCTTGATACGAGACTGCGGCTCCAACGCGAAAGGGGATGCCCAACCTTTTGTCGTGGGGAGTGAGCCAATCGCTGAGCAGCGTCTTGACCAAGCTCTAGTCGTCAGAGGCGGAAAGGTGGAATGTTCGACCGGCGGTGTGCATGTTGACGTCGCCGCACTCCTTTCGCGAGCGACCGGCCGCCTCGCGGACATCGGGATGGTTCGGCAGGGCATCGCGGAGAATCCCTCGACGATCAATGAGAAGACAAACAAGAAGTTCGGCGGGAAGTGGCAGACAGGCGAGGGTGTGTTCGCACTAACTCCGCATGAGGTTAGCAATTTGGACCTCCCTCCTGAGGCGGAAACATTGCTTCGCCCATATCACGACTTGATGGACCTCGGGCGCTATTCCATCGCTGCGGAGCCCTCACGTGTCCTGATTTACACGACAAAGGGCACTTGCCCCGACATCGCCCAGTTTCCGACACTTCGCGACCATCTCGCGCGATTCAAAGACATCATGCTAAAGCGCCGTGAGACGGCGAAGGGCTCGAATAGCTGGTGGCACCTCCATTGGCCGAGGGACGAGGCAATTTTCATAGCGCCGAAGATCATTTCGGTGCAGATGGCCATAAGGCCCAGTTTCGTCCTGTCACTCGCCCCGGTCTACGTCCCCTTCTCCGTCAACGTAGTGTTGTTCAATGATCCAGCGCCTGACCATCTAAGATTCCAACTGGGATGTTTGAATTCCCGGCTGCTCTGGTGCTGGTTTGACGTGCGCGCGAAAAAGCGCGGGATTGGGATCGAAATCAATGGCGGTGTACTCGAGAACGCGCCAGTTCTGGACTTCTGCGAGGAGGATCCACGCCATCGGCGCCTCACCTCCCTCGTCGACTCCATGCTCTCCCTCCACAAGCGACTCTCCGCCGAGCGGGTGCCGCAGCATCGCAGGCAGATCGAGCGGGAGATCGAGGCCACCGACCGGCAGATCGACGCCCTGGTCTACCAGCTCTACGGCCTCACCGACGAGGAGATCGCCATCGTCGAGTCCGCGACCGCCCCATCCGGGGGCGCGGCGAAGCGGAGCTGATCCACCTCGCCTGGGCGGTTCTGCCACTTGCGTTGCCGGGGGGCATGGGGGGATGATGCGCTGATGAGCGAGCCCGCGCACCTACGCGAGAAATCCGATCGCGGTCCGCCCCCGCCGCGGTGCAAGGCCATCCTGCTTTGCGAGAAGACCATCACCGACGCACGCACGGGGCATCCGTCGCTCATCAACATCTTCACGCACGTGCACGTCGGGGCGTTTCCCGGGCGCATCGCACCGGCATGGCTCTTCCTGCTGCTCACCGACGGCATCGGCGCCTACAAGATCATGCTCGAAGTGCACGACCTGGCCCGCGACCGCGTGCTGGCGCGCAGCCCGGATCTGCAGATCGACTTCCCCGACCGCCAGAGGCGCGCCAACGTCAACATCGCGGTGCCGCCGCTACTGCTGCAGCATCCGGGGCTCTACGACGTGGTCGCGCTGGCCAACGGACGCGAGATCGACCG
>JBGTBZ010000220.1:0-7775 GCA_041749155.1 Phycisphaerae bacterium | reverse complement strand
GGACGGCGGAGGTGGCGGCACCGACGAAGGTTGCCGACCGCCGGATGCTGGGGCGATTGAGCGCGTTCATCCGTACGGTCCTGGGCGGGGGCCGGCGGCTGTCGAATGACGCGTTCACCGCGGGCCTGGCGGCCCAAAAGCACATCCTGCGTGGCCTTTTCACGGCGGACGGGATCGTGACGCAGGAGACGGTGGGCCTGCGCAGCCCGCGGCTGGGGCTGCTGGAGGACGTTCAGCTTCTGCTGCTGGGCTTCGGGATCCGCAGCATCGTGACCGGTGCGAACGGCGACGCCGTGCTGCGGGTGGATCCCCGGTGCCTGAAGCTGTTCGGCAAGCACATCGCCATGCTCCCCGGCGAGAAGCTGACCCAACTGGCGGAGGTGATCGCTCAGCAGGGCGAAGCCGCCGAGTCCCATGAGAACTGGGATCGCATCGCCGGCCTGGAGCACCTGGGAATGCAGCAGGTGTTCGACCTGACGGAGCCGGAGACGGCTAGCTTCATCGCCAACGGCATCACGGTCCACAACTGCTCGGAATACATGTTCCTGGACGACACGGCCTGCAACCTGGCGTCGCTGAACGTGCTGAAGTTCTTCGACTCGGGCACGCAGACCTTCGACCTGGAGGCGTACAGGCACGGCATCCGGCTCTGGACGATCGTGCTGGAGATCAGCGTGCTGATGGCCAGCTTCCCAAGTGAGGAGATCGCGAAGCTCAGCTACAAGTTCCGCACGCTGGGCCTGGGATATGCAAACCTGGGCGCCATGCTCATGCAGGCGGGCATCCCGTATGACAGCGACGAGGGCCGCGCCGTCTGCGGCTCGCTGACCAGCATCCTTACCGGCGAAAGCTACGCCACCAGCGCGGAGATGGCGGGGGAGCTGGGAGCATTCCCCGGCTTCGCAGACAACCGCGAGCACATGCTGCGCGTCATCCGCAACCACCGCCGCGCCGCCTACCGCGGGGGGGACTATGAGTCGCTTGACATCAAGCCGGTTGCCATCGACCCGGTCCTGTTCGACGACCACGCGCCGCTGCTTTCGAGGACGGTGCTGGACGCCGCCCGGGAGTGCTGGGATCGAGCCCTGGCGCTGGGGGAGAAGCACGGCTACCGCAATGCTCAGAGTACGGTGATCGCGCCCACGGGCACGATCGGCCTGCTCATGGACTGCGATACGACCGGCGTCGAGCCCGATTTCGCGCTCGTGAAGTTCAAGAAGCTCGCTGGCGGGGGGTATTTCAAGATCGCCAACCAATCCCTGCGTCCCGCCCTTAAGAACCTGGGCTATTCCTCAGGCGAGATCGAGGAGATCCTGCGATACGTGATGGGGACGATGAAGTTGGACAGCGACGCCATCAACTGGCAAAGCCTTGAGGCTAAAGGGTTTACGGTGGCGGAGCTGGAATCGATCGAGGCGGCCCTCCCCGCGGCGTTCGAGCTGCCGTTTGCATTCAGCGTGTGGTCGCTTCCGCCGCAAGTACTTGAACGGCTTGGGGTTACGGAACAGATGAAGGCCGACCCGGCGTTTGGTCTCCTGCGTCACCTGGGCTTCACGCGCCAGCAGATCGAGGCCGCCAACCTCCACATCTGCGGGCGAGGGACCGTCGAAGGGGCGCCGCACCTGAAGCCGGAGCATTACCCCGTCTTCGACTGCGCCAGCAAGTGCGGCAAGCTGGGCACTAGATACATCGCCCCCACCGGCCACATCCGCATGATGGCAGCAGCCCAGCCGTTCATCAGCGGGGCGATCTCCAAGACGATCAACCTGCCGAACGAGGCCACGGTCGAGGAGATCAAGGAGGCGTACCGGTTGTCGTGGGAGCTGGGGCTGAAGGCCAACGCGCTGTATCGCGACGGCTCGAAGCTCAGCCAGCCGCTGAACGTCAAGAGTGATGCGGAGGTGGATGAGAAGTCGGATGAGGATGATGAGCAAGCGGTGGAAGCGGCGCGCGACGAGGTTGCGGGTGATGTCGCCCGCGCAGCGCTCCACGCTCACGGACTGCAGTCCGTGAACATCGAAGGGGACAACTTCGACCCTGCCCCCGCGCCCGAGCGCGTGATCGAAAGGATCGTCGAGCGGATCGTGCATCGCCCGTTGCGGCGCAAGCTCTCGGACACGCGGGGTGCGATCACCCACAAGTTCGACGTCGCCGGCCACGAGGGATACATCACCGTCGGCCTCTACGACGACGGCAGCCCCGGCGAGATGTTCATCACGATGAACAAGGAAGGCTCAACCGTCGGCGGACTGATGGACACGGTCGCGACGCTGACTTCGCTGGCCCTGCAGTACGGCGTGAAGATCGAGGATCTGGTGCGCAAGTTCGAGCACGTGCGCTTCGAGCCGTCCGGCATGACGCGCAACCGCGACATCCCCATGGCCAAGAGCCTGGTGGATTACATCTTCCGCTGGCTGGGCATGGAATTTATCCCCGGCTACCGCGCTGCAAACGCCCCCAAGCGCGCTGAGCCCGCGCCCCCAAGCCCAGCCACTACCGTGGCTGGGTCGGGCGCTGCAGACGAAGACACTTCAAGTCCAAAATCCAGCAACGGCAATGGAAACTCAGGCCACGCGGTGCCTCCGGACACCAAGCTCGTCCGCTCCCCGGTCGACGAGGCCCAGGAGCAGGCCATGGCGAGAACCGGCCCCGTTGCCCGCGCGCAGGCCGTCGCCGAGGCGCCCGAACCGTCCATGTCGGGAGCGCGGGCAACCCGTACCCATCCGACGCTGAACCGCATGGCGGCGCTCGATCCGCTGAGTCTCCAGGGCGCCAGCGCCCAGGCCGACGCCCCGGCGTGCGACGTGTGCGGAAGCATCACAGTGCGGAGCGGGACGTGCTATAAGTGTCTCAACTGCGGGAATTCGATGGGCTGCAGTTGAGCGGGATGACCGATGGCCGAGGCGGCATTCGTGTTGCCCCAGCCGCCGTCAGGCCGCAACGGGAGCCGATACGTCATTGGCGGTCCGGCAGCCGCGCGCATCTGATGTTGCGGACCAAGTGGGCGATTCCCTGATGGGCACGCTTGGTTGTTCCGCTTTCCTTCGAGCTCCTGCTGGCCGACGTGAATCGCAATGGCCGTCGAACGGCCGTCGTCGCCCATGGTGACGACGCGCATGTCCCCCTGCCTGCCGATCCCCCCACAGGGCCGTTCCCGTTGCGGAGGAACGCTGCTACGCTGTTTCTCGATGATGCTACTCCTCGCGATGCTCGCCGCGCTTCACACGCCAACGCTCCCCGGGCTTGGGAACGAACCCAGGCGCGCGGGCAACCCCGTCTTCCCCGGCTGGTACGCCGATCCGGAGGTCACGGTCTTCGAGAACCGTTACTGGATCTACCCCACCTACTCCGCCGCCTACGACGAACAAACGTTCTTGGACGCCTTCAGCTCGCCGAACCTGGTCGACTGGACGAAGCACCCGCGCATCATCGACACAGGGGAAGTGAAATGGGCCCGGCGGGCCATGTGGGCGCCTTGCGCCGTCGAGAACGGCGGAAAGTACTATCTCTTTTTCGCCGCTAACGATGTCAAGGAGGGTGAGGTCGGCGGAATTGGCATCGCGGTCGCCGATTCGCCTGAAGGACCTTTCGCGGACTTGCTGGGCAGGCCCCTCATCAACGAGATCTGGAACGGGGCCCAGCCGATCGACCAGTTCGTCTTCCAGGATGAAGAGGGCCAGTGGTGGATTGTCTACGGCGGTTGGCGGCACTGCAATCTCGCGAAGCTTTCCGACGACTTCACGAAGCTCGAGCCGATGGACGACGGCCGGCTCGTGCGCGAGATCACGCCCGAGGGCTATGTCGAGGGCCCGGTGATGTTCCGCCGTGACGGAAAGTGGTACTTCATGTGGTCCGAGGGTGGGTGGGGCAACGCCAGCTACCAGGTCGCCTACGCTATCGCCGATTCGCTTGAAGGGCCGTGGGAGCGGATTGGCACCGTCATCGAGAAGGATCCGTCGATCGCCACAGGCGCCGGTCATCATTCGGTACTGCGGGCGCCGCCGACCGGAGGCGACAATGCCCGCCCGGAGGAGTGGTACATCGTCTACCACCGCCGCCCCGCGGGTCTGAGCGGGGCAAACGAGCGGGTGACGTGCATCGACCGGATGGAATTCAACGCCGACGGCACCATCAGGCCCGTCCGGATGACGCAGGGAGGGGTGGGGCCGCGCCCGCTGGCCCCGTGATCATCTCCCTGCCACGGCCTTGAGCGCGAGGTCCAGCGTCGCGTACAGCTCGTAGTACTGCTCGAAACGCAGCAATCGCAGCATCTCCATGAGCTTGGGGGACATGCCCGCCAGCGCCACCCGCCTCCGCGGATCAGAGGTTTCGTTGGCGAGCCGGATCAGCTCTCCCAGGGCGACCGAACTGATGTAGGTGAGGTTCGACAGGTCAAAGACGATAATCTCCGGCTGCTGATCGATAAGCCGCCCGACGACGGCCCCCACCTCAAAGGCCTCCGCCGAACCGGCCTCGCCGGAGATGCTGACAATCTGTACGCCGTCCTGCTCGTGCTGGGTGATTTGCGTCATGTGGGCAGCCCTTCAGGAGGCGGCCGGCGCCCGCCCTGTCGCGGGACGCCTGGAAATGAACCACGGCTGCGGCTGATTGTTCAACTCCGCAATGGCGGCGTCGGCCGTGTCGTAGAGTTCATAGGCCTTATCCAGCCGGGCGCGGCGGAGGGCGGTCCGCGTCAGCGGCGTCGCCCCGGCGATTCCCAGGTGGCACTCGAAGCGCTGCAGTGCCGCCGCCAGCGAGGCCAGCTCGCCCAATGCCAGGGAAGAGATGAAGGTCAGCCCGGAAAGGTCAAACACCAGCCGCGGCGGCCGGGATGCGGCTATATTGATGATGTAGGCGGTCAGTTCCTGCGCCTCGGCCATACCGGCCTCACCGCGCAGTGAAACGACAGTCACGCCTTCCCGTTCCTGTTTCTGCATGTCCAGCATGGCCAGCCCCTTGCTCGGCCCACGACGAACCCACCCGAACCGGGTTATCATACCCAGTCCGGGCGGGAATTGCACCTTCGAATTGCAACGGTTCCCGAGACCGCCTCAGCGGGCCGCCCGCTGGTTCACCTGGGACTCGGCGATCTGCGTGAGCAGCTTGTCGGTGCGGCCTTCCTCATCCAGCGTCTCCTGAAGGAGTTGCGCCGCTTCGGCCAGGCCAAGCTGGTTCGCCAGCGTGCGTGCGGTGCCGTAGCCGGCGATCTCATAGTGCTCCACCCGCTGGGCGGCTGCGATGAGGCCGGCGTCCTTGACGTCGGGATCACCAGTTGCATTGACCATTTCGCTGCCCTCGCGGATGAGCCCCTTGGCGGCCTCGCAGGTCTCACGCTCGGGCTCCCGGCCGACTTGCCGGAACACCTGCTCGAGGCGGGCGATCTGGTTCTTTGTCTCGGCCAGGTGCGTCTCGAAGGCCTGCTTGAGCTGCGGATTGTTCGCCGCCCCGGCCATCTGTACGAGGCCGTCACTGATCCGCTTCTCGGCGTCGTAGAGGTCCTCGATCTGCTGAACGAACAAGTCCTCGAGCGAGTCAAAACGGGTGCTGCTGAAGAGTCCCATGCGGGTTGCTCCTTTCCTGGGACAAGGGTCTTGTTGGCGGGGTTGAAACGTGCCCGACACGTACAAACCGGATGCCAGCGGCGCCCGCCCGAATTACCGGCGGGGCGGCCCGCGGGGCGCCTGTTGCTTTGCCTTGAGGTGAATCAGAGAACACGTTGAGCCGGCGCCGCCTGCCAAGGGGCGGTGCCCCAACATCAAGGCGCGGGTGTCATCAAAAGGCCTTGGTGACCCCGCGGGGCAGCCAGACCCTCGCACGTGGGCCAGACATGGGACGTCGCGGGGGTTTGGCAATTCGCACGCCTGATAACCGCGTGCCACGGACATCAACACAGGGAGCGTCTTCCGGAGGGCGAAAAAAAAGTGCCGCCCCGGTGGGGGCGCCGGGGCGGCGGGGGCCGGAGGAAGAGAAGGAGGGGGAGCCTTCTCCGAGGGGGACGTCCTCCGGCCTGGGCTGCGGCTTGTCAATCCGCGTCGCGCTTGTGACGTCGCGGGCTCGAATCGAACGGAGCTTCTCGCTCCAGGCACCTCAGGGTGCACGTTCGTCTCGGTGGTGTAGGTTTTGAAGTTCCTCCGTCGGGGCGTCGGAGCCGCATTGTCCGCCCTTCCCAAGGCGTACGGCTCAGGTTGTCCGTGACAACACTATCCAGAGGAAACTTGCTGTCAAGGCTTTGCTCTGATTGTCCGTCCTCTCCGCCTCTTCAGGTGAGCATCCTGTTAGGCTGCCGCCGCTCTCTGCAACTAGCGCTGACCTGCCGGTTGCTCAAGACGTAAGATGGATGGTCGGGTTCAGAGCCGGTTTAGCCCCCTTCCTCTGCAACAGAGGTTCCTATGAAGATTAATCGCCTTTCGTCCGGCCGACCGAGCTTGCGGCATTTCGCCTCACTCGCCACCGTCGCCTGTGTCTTGATGACGGCGTTCTTCCTCCGCCCCGCGCCGGCCGTCGCCGCCGGGGGGGTGCAGCCGCAGGATCGCGCTGCCGCCCGCGACAGGGAGCAGAGCCCCAGCGCCCGGTTCCTCCGCTTCGAGCTCGACCCAACAGGCGGTGGAACGCTGCAGACCAGCATCGTTCGGTATGCCAACGACGAGGGGGACACGGTGGACCTCATCGGCGCTGTTCACGTCGGCGACCGGGCGTACTACGACCTGCTGAACGAGCGCTTCAAGCAGTACGACGCCTTGCTGTACGAGATGGTCAAGCCACGCGACGCTGACCTCGCCCAGCGCCAGCCCGGCGGCATGAGCCTCATCCACACACTCCAGAAGGCCATGCAGACCGTACTGGATCTCGACTATCAACTCGAAGGCATCGACTACGGGGCTGAGAACTTCGTCCACGCCGACATGGACCTTGAGACCTTCACCCGCCGGCAGGCCGAGCGCGGCGAGGGCTTCCTGGAGCTCATGCTCCGCCAGATGCTGCGCGATATGACGCGCCCGCCCGCCCAGGACTACCAGCCGCCGTCCATGCTTGAGATTATGGACGCCCTTTCCGCCCCGGATCGGCCGCGCCGACTCAAGATGCTCTTCGCCCGCGAGATGTCCCGCATGGATGACATGCTCGAAGCCTTCACCGGCGCCGATGGCACATCGGTCATCCTCGACGAGCGCAACGCCGCCGCCATCGAGGTCCTCGACAAGCGCCTGGAGCGCGGCGACGACAACCTGGGCATCTTCTACGGCGCCGCCCACCTCAAAGGCCTCGAGGAGATGCTCGAGGAGCGTGGCTTCCGTCAGGTCGGCGAGCCGGAATGGCTCATCGCCTGGGACATGACCCTCGACGGTAGCGGCAAGCAGCGCATGCAGGCAAAGGTCCGCGAGGCCATCGTCGCGGAAGCCACAGGCAACGGACAGGTCCCCGCCCCGGCGGGTCAGCCGGCGGACGTGGCCGCCATCAGCGCCGAGATAGCCGCCATCCGTGCCGAGACCGAGGCCCTGCGCAAGGAGAACGAGGCATTGCGCGTGCAGATCCAGACGCTCCGTGAGCAGAACGCCGCCCTGCGCCAGCGGGTGGCGGATCCTGACTAACCACCCCCTTTGCGACCAGGCCAAACGGACTGCATTCAGCGGCCCGCCTTTGTCTCATGCTTCGAGCCGGCCGGCCAGGTGCCGCAGGGCGTTCGTGTAGTCCAGATAGGCGTCATAGGGGCTCTCATACGCCGCGGCCCGCCGACGCTGCGGAACGGCCGCCGCGGCGCTGCCGTTGCTGGCGGAGGC
>JBGTBZ010000219.1:0-1741 GCA_041749155.1 Phycisphaerae bacterium | reverse complement strand
GGCAGCGGCCCGGTGCCGTAGTTCATCCCGGACTTGATGATGTCGCCGATGCCGCCCGAGCTGTCGGTGTAGATCCCGCATTCGCCGGAGAGGAAGATCTGCTTGGCCTCGGACGTGCGGCCGCCGTACTTGAAGGTTCCGTCCGCGGTGAGGTCGGCGATCTCCTGGAAGTGGTTGACGTAGATTGGGGCGTTGATCGCGAGCTCGACCTCCGGCCCGGCGAGGCCGTTCTCGTTGCTGCCGTAGGGCACGTTGTTCCAGGCGGCGAAGTTCTCTAGGTGGATCCAGGTCAGCCAGGCCGAGGTGTAGCCGCAGGGCGCCGCGCCCGACTCCTTGATCTGCCGCGCCGCCTCCCAGACTTCGCCCCAGGTCTCGGGCGGGCTCGAGGGGTCGAGGCCGGCCTTCTCGAAGATGTCCTTGTTGAAGTAGAGGATCGGCGACGAGGAGTTGTACGGAAAGCTCAGCATCGTGCCGTCGGGCGTCGAATAGTAGGCGACGATTCCGGGCAGGTACTGGCTCTGGTCGAAGTCGAGGCCGGCCTCGGTCATCACCTCGGCGACGGGCTTGATAGCGCCTTCGGCGGCCATCATCACTCCGGTGCCGACGTCGAAGACCTGCATGATGTCAGGAGCCTGGCCGGCGCGGAAGGCGGCGATGCCCGCGTTCAGCGTCTCGGGGTAGGTGCCCTTGAAGACCGGCGTGACCTTGTAATCGGACTGGGTCGCGTTGAAGTCCGAAGCGATCTTGTCGATGACCTCGTTGTTGGCGCCAGCCATCGCATGCCAGAGGCTGATCTCCGTCTGGGCAAGCGCCGGTACACTGAGCCCGGCGGCGGCGGTAAGGGCGATGAATATAGTCGACTTCAGTGTCATGGCGTTCTCCCCAATGTCAGCGCACGGCCGCTTCGTTTGGCAGGCTTCCGTGACAGCCGTGTGATGGTGCCATGGTTATCCACATGGCCCGGGTGGGCAAGCCCCGTCGCGTACTTTCCCGGGGGATGTCAGCGGAAGCGGGAGAACGTCAATCGGGACTACAGAGCCGGATTCTGCGAGTGACGCTGCTGTCGCCGGAAATCGTGGGGGCGATCCTAGAGGGGCGACAGCAGCTGGATGATCTGCTGGAGGATTTCCGCTGGAATGGGGGACAGCGGCAGGCCGATGGGCCACCTCATCGGGGACGCGGCCGAATACCCGAGGCGGATCAGGTAGCGCCCGCTAAGTGAGCAGCCACTTCTTCTCGACGCTGCAGATCATGGTGTATGCGGGATTGAAGACGTTGCCGACCTCGTAGCGGACCACCTGGCCAAGCAGGTGCGCCGCACCGGCAGCCGACAGGCGATAGTCGGACGTCAGCCAAGCGGCCATCTCGGTTGTGGCGTGTTGGAGGGCCTGATCCAGCGGGCGCCCATTGCCGACGGTGAAGATACGGCCGCTGGTTTCGCCGCGCGGCCAGCCGATCCTCCGTCCCTTCTCCACTGTCAGGCGGACCTCCACGTTGCAGCAGGTCTCTACACCCGTCCCGACGATCTCGCCGTCGCCCTGAACCGCATGGCAGTCGCCGAGAAAGAAAAGCGCGCCTGACACGAACACCGGGAAGCTCACGGTGCAGCCTGCGACAAAGCCGCGCCAGTCCATGGTGCCGCCGTTCCGGTCGCTCGACGCGGTCGAGATCGCCTGCCCCTGCGGTGGCGCCACGCAGAAGCAGCCGCTCATCGGCGCGAGCGGCAGCGTCCAACCCGCGA
>JBGTBZ010000218.1:0-4345 GCA_041749155.1 Phycisphaerae bacterium | reverse complement strand
CCGCGACCCGGCGACGCTCTCTGGTGGACAACGTTCACGCGCGGCACTCATGCGCACGCTTCTGGCAGAACCGCGGGCGCTGCTGCTGGATGAGCCCTTCTCCAAGCTCGACGCGGCGCTGCGCGACGACCTGCGCGCTTTCACATTCGACCATATCCGCAGCCGTGCTATCCCTGCGCTGATGGTCACTCATGATCCCGCCGATGCCGAAGCGGCAGCCGGTCCGGTCATCGACCTTACCCAACCGGAGTTCCGATCATGCACCACCTGTCCCGCCTCGACATCGTGATCGCTGCGGCGGTTGCTGCTACCCTTGTCGCCGCATCGCTGGCCGGCCTGCCCCGAATTCTGGGGGCGCACCCGTGGTGGGCGCAGCAGACGGGGATCATCGGTGGCGTAGGCGGGGCGGTTCTCTGGCTTGCCATGCGCAGGGCGGGCCTGCCGTTTTCCATGCAGGTGATCGTCGCCGCACTGGCCTTGATGGCCTCAGCGGCGGTCGCGCATTTCGGCAAGCAGGCCTTCGCCGCCTCCTTCGCCGAGAACGCGCTCGCCGGGCGGTTCTGGTATTTCGGCTGGTTCGCGCTCTCCGGGTCCGTCGCGCTGCTCATCGCCACGGCCGCGGCTCTCGTCCTGCGACGGTGAGGCCCACCTCAAGCGGCGGTGATCGAACCCGCCCGCAATATGAGGCTTCACGATCTCAAAATACGGCGACAGGTCGAAGTCCCGCGGGGCGAAAAGCGAATGGTGCCGGATATGCAGAATCTCGGCCCGCGCCTGCCGTGAGCCTTTGCGTGTCTTCACCTTGGTCACGTCGGGCAGGATCGGGTAACGCACCGACTGGAAGGCCTGGGCGATCAACGAGGAACAGATCGCCCGCGTCGGATCGCCTGAGCCAAAGGCAAGCATGCGGCGTCGCCAGCGCACCGGGACAGGCGGTGTCGGAAGGAAGTATCTCAAGAGATCGAAGATGTTGCGCAGATCGTATTTGAGGCCGAGCCGCGCGATCATGAAGGCCGTGACCTGTGCCCGCTCATCCTCCATCAGGCCCACGGGGCGGCAGATCCGGGTGTTGAAGCTTGCGTATTTGGACAGGGGGACAGACACACAGCCTTCACCGAGGTTCACTTCGACAAGATGATGCCGCTCCGACCCGTCTTGCGCATCGGGCAAGTGGCTGCCCACATACATCGCCGCGTGGGACCAGGTGGATTGCGTGAGATACTTGATCGCCGTCGAAATCCGCTCGCCCCCTTCGACGAGTAGCACGTCACCGGGGCGCAAGATGCGGCAGAGCGTCTCGAAATCAGAGGGAGTATAAGGCTTGTAGCCCAAACAGGGGCGGTTCAGCTTCCACGCGAGCCGGTGCCCGATGGAGACGAGCACCCCGTCCAGCCAGTTTGTTCCCTCTTGCGTCATCGACCCACTCCTCCCGACTGTAGGACTCACGGCCACCCGAAGCGTTACAGGCCCGCGCGGCAGATATCGCCCTTGCAACGGATCGTGGGCACCCGAGCCCCAAGTGCCCGCATGACGGCCAGCGCCACCCAGATGCCCACGACGATTCCGAACCAGGATGGCAGGGCGTGGGGTGAGAGCGACGGGATGCCGAACAGGATCAGACCGTCATTGCCGCCCGGGATCATCGCGGCGCCGATGCCCATCAGGCTGCCCGCGCCGAGACGCCGGAGAGCCGAGCCCAGACGGATCGGGCGAAGGCGGAAGCTGCCGCGCAACATCGCGGATACCACCATGGCGAGCATCGCCGCGGCTGAGACAATCCAAAGCGTCACAGGATGCGCGCACGGGGACACTTCGGCGGCGCCGGAGGCGCAGATCGCGGTCGACGTGAAGGACCAGGGACGGTCCATGAGAAGAAGCCCGCTATTGGCAAGCGCCACGAGGAATACTCCGAGGGACAGCAGCCAGTGACCATCGGAAAGGATCCCCTTTCCTCTCCGCCAAACCAGCCGGAGAACACGCCCGCCTTCCCAGACGATCCATGCAAGTCCCGGCAGGAATAGCCACCATGGGAGCGTCGTTGAGGACATGCTCCCCTGAGGGATTGACGCAAGACCCCTCATCGCAAGCAGGCCAAGACCCCAGCCAACGAGCGTCAGCAGCATCACGGCATGTCCTTCGGCGAGCCGCGCCAGCGTGGAGAAGCTGCACGCACCGTTGAGGCCCGCCCCGACACCGAACACGATCCCTCCAGCTATTCCGGTGAGCCAGAGCGGCCGAGCCGACAGATCCGCTTCGAAGCCCGCCACTGCGGAGACCGACAAGAGGCCGAGCGTCCACAAGGACGCCTTCAGAAAGGACCACAGGAAATAGGCCTGCCCTGTGGTCATGATCTCTGCGACCGCCTTCACGGTGCAGAGACCGGCCCTGTGCGCCGAGGCTCCGAGCAGCACGCCCATCAGGGCAGGCAGGGCGAGGTCGGGGAACATATCGGAGCCTCGGCGCGGGCTGGATCACCTGTGCCTGGGGGTCAGTTTGCGATCAGGTGATCCGATGTGAAGACGAGGTCATCGGATGCGCCCTGGTGGCAGGCGATGCACGCGCCCTCCAACCTGCCGGCCATTGCTCGTCCACCGTTTTGGGAGATTTCCCCATCGGGGTTATAACGCACCCAGAACCAGTCGAGATTCTCGGGGTCATAGCCCGCTTCACGGCGGAACATCACCGTATAGGCGCCGAGATGTCCATCGGGATTGGTCAGGACCTCATCCACCGAAACGCCCTCGGGGCCGAAGTTGCGCTTCACGATCAGGTCGCCGGTGTGATCGCCGATCGTGCCGACGTCATAGAAGGTTTCAAGCATCATGCCGTGCGGTTCGGTGCCCATCTAGGGGAAGGACCTGATCATGTTCGGTCCTGCAAGACGCTCCGCCTCCATCAGCTCCCAGAGCAGTTCGGCATAGGCGATGTCGTCGTCGGTGCCGAAGGCCATGTCGCCGTCCTGCGCCAGCGCCGGTCCGGCCGCGATGGCAAGGCTTGCGACGGCAGCGGAAATGATCGTTCTCATGAGGTGTCCTCCCTTTGTTGAAAAGGTTGGGACTCAGCGGGTCGCGATCCGTTTCAGGCAGAACGATCACATGGCCGTGACACTCACGCTGCCATCAACTCTGCGACATATCTGCGATTCCGGATTTACCAGCGGCCGTTCCGGGCGAATGCTCATTCCGGAGTTCTTCGATGAAACGCGTTTTCCCATTCCTGATCTGCCTACCTGCGATAATCCTGTTGGCAGGGCCTACCGCAGCGGCCTGCGTGGAGAACGGCACGGAAGAGCCTCTCTATTTCACCATCGAGTCCCGGACAGGTGAGGCGCATATAGGGGCCGCCCTTGTCCCCGGCGCGGAACTCTGCATGCCCGATACATCCTCCGCCATCTTCACGGCCTTCGCATCCGAAACGAGCATGGAAGGCTGCCCGCGGCTCTCCGGCCGGGACGGGCGGGACCGGCTTTTGCACTTCCTGCCGACCGACAGCTGCCGCTGGGCCTCGCATGAGGAGTGAGGTGAGCCCCATGTCGCTGCGCGCAAGGTGCGGCGCCATCTGCCGGGTCATCCTGAGGCTCTGTGCCATTCTGCTCATCGCCTATGGCATCCATCTCCTGATGGGCTGGGTCACGGGGCCGGCGCTCTTCGAGGACGATCGCCTGCGCATCGGGATGCTCGTCGGCTTCCTTGTCGCCTACGCTCTTCTGATCTCCGTCCCTTTCGTTCCGGGCGTCGAGATCGGCCTGTCGCTCATGGTGATGGAGGGGCCATGGATCGCGCCACTCATCTACATCTCGACCGTGGCGGGCCTGTCGCTCGCCTATGCTGCCGGTGAATGGGTGCCCTATGCGCGGCTCCACCGCATCTTCGAGGACCTTCGCCTTAAAAAAGCCTGCCGCCTGCTCGAGGCGGTCGAACCGCTGTCCCGTACCGAGCGACTGAAGGCGTTGCGTGCACGCGCACCAGCCTGGCTTCGCCCGGTGGCCACGCGGTACCGCTACGTTCTGCTCGGCGTCCTCGTGAACGTGCCGGGCAACGCGGTTCTGGGCGGCGGTGGCGGCATCCTGTTCACCGCCGGGCTCAGCCGCCTGTTCCTGCCCGTTCAGACCGTCGTGACGCTCCTCGTCACGGTCGCCCCCGTGCCGCTTGCGGTCTGGCTCTTCGACATCGACCTCGGCGCGTTCCTCGATTGACCGGGACAGGCTACGCGATCCGCAGGATATCCTCACCCGCGAAGCTCGGCGTCAGGATCGGGCAAGCCATCCCGGAATAAAGCCTCGGCGGCACCGAGATATCGGCGAGGTAGAGATCGCCGACCGCCCACCGCAGCGCCGGGTCGGCCA
>JBGTBZ010000217.1:0-9816 GCA_041749155.1 Phycisphaerae bacterium | reverse complement strand
GTAGGGTGATCTCGACCGGTGGGCCGGCGTCCGCCACGAGTCGGACGTGGCAGCCGGGCCAGGGGGATAGGCCATTGATCCGGGCCGCGACCTCGTCCGCGGGGCGGTGGAAATCGATCCAGGCGTCTCCCCGGGAGAGTTTCGGGGCCAGCGTGACCTGGGAAGGGTCCTGCTGCCGCTCGACGGCGGTGCCCGCAGCAAGCTGGTCCAGCACGGCAAGGACGAGCGAGGCGCCATCGGCCGCCAGGCGGTCATGGAGTTCGCCGGTCGTTTCCGCGGGCAGCACCTCGAGGCGTGACTGGCTGAGAATGGCCCCTGCGTCCATCCGGGCGGCCAGGCGGATGACGCTGTTGCCGACGACAGTTTCGCCGTTGATCAGGGCATGGTGAATCGGGGCCGCCCCGCGGTACTTCGGGAGCAGGGAGGCATGGAGGTTGATCGCGCCGAGCCGGGGGTGCCGCGTGGCCGGGTGGCTGATCTTCTGGCCAAAGGCGATGACCACCAGCACGTCCGCTGGCGGCAGTGGCAGCGCGTTCAGGTCATCGGTGCGGGTCAAGGGCAGCCCCCGGGCATCCGCAAAGGCGGCGATTGGCGTCGGCATGAGCTTGCGCCCCCGGCCGCCGGGGCGGTCGGGCTGGGTGTAGACGTGGATCAGCTTGTGCCGCGGGGCGACCGCTTCCAGTGCTGGAAGTCCGAAAGCGCCCGAGCCGGCGAAGAGGATGCGGAGCGGTTCGGACATTGCGGCAGGAATGCCTCACTTGCGGCGCAGAAACCGTCGCTTCGCTGGTGCGGGCTTCGCCGGCTCCGGATGAGCGTCGCGATAGTCGTCCTCGAGGTCCTTGAGCTTGCGGCGGTGGGCCATCTTCACGGTGGGGGGCATTTTGTCGAGGATGAGGATTCCGTCGAGATGGTCGGTCTCATGCTGCCAGACGCGGGCAATGAACCCCTCCGCCGTTTCGTCGATCTCGTTGCCATCGAGGTCCCGTGCCTGCATGCGCATGCGGAGCGATCGCAGGACCGGCGTATTGATCTCCGGCAAGCTGAGGCAGCCTTCGTCGCGTTCTTCTTCGCCCTCCGGTTCCGAGAGGCGGGGATTGACGTACACGCGGTCGCCTGTTGGCTCGCCGGTGGCGTTCATGACGAAAATGCGGGCTGCCACGCCCACCTGTGGCCCGGCAAGGCCAACGCCCTTCTGCTCGCGCATCAGCTCCAGCATCCGCCGCGCCAGGGCCTTGAGGCGGGCACCCTGCTCCCCCTCGAAATCACGGATCTCCCTCGCCCGGCGGCGCAGCATCGGGTCCGGGTACAGCACCAGGGTCAGTGAACCCGGGTCTGCGGGCAGGGCGGCGTCGGGCACGCCGCTGCTGGATGAACGTTTGGAAGCTCCTGGCATAAACGCGGCTCCGCCCGCCGGCGGACGTCTGAAGTTAGCCCGGGGCGGCGGGGCAATCCACAGGGGGTTAAGGAGCGGGCGCAGCCAATAGATTGCAGGTGCGCTAATATGGCGGGATGCCAACCGCTGGAGATGCCGGTTCGTCGCCAATTGACCCCGCCGAGCAGGAGCGGGCCAGGAAGGTCTTCGAGCGTGCCCGCGCCGTGGCGGACACGGGGCAGTACGACTATGCGATCGAGTTGTTCCTCGAGGGCCTGCGACACGATCCCGAGGCCGTGGATGTGCACCGGGAGCTTCGGAAGATCAGCCTGACCCGCAAGGCCACCGGCGGCAAGCCGATGAGCGGCCTGAAGGCCATGAGCCTGAAGAAATCCGGTAAGGATGCCCGGCAGAACCTGCTCAACGCCGAGAAGCTGCTTGCCTACGACCCGGGGAACATCCAGTACATGGTCGGTGTGGCCAAGGCGGCCCTGAAGGGGGACTATCACCAGACGGCCCTCTGGATCGGCCCGCTGCTGCTGCGTGCCAATCTTGATGGCCCGCAGGACACCAACACCTTCCTGCTCCTGAAGGATATGTACAAGGAAGTCGGCGAATACAAGCTCGCCGGCGACGCCCTGGGGTACGCCGCTGCCAGCCGGCCGGACGACGCCGACCTCCAGCACGAGCTGCGGTCCCTGGCGGCCAAGATGACCATCCAGCAGGGCGGCTACGGCGGCGGGGGGGACTTCCGGGTCAGCATGAAGGACGCTGATAAGCAGCGTGCGCTGATCGAGGAGGAGATGGACATCCGCAACGTCAGCGCGATGTCGGGGATCATCGAGCGTGCCCGCAAGGAGTTCGTGGACAGCGGCCGTGACAAGGCGAAGCTGATCCGGCTCATTGACGTTCTCGTCAAGACGGAAGACATGCGGCATGAGAACGAAGCCATCGAGCTGCTGGAGGCGGAGTACAAGCAGACCAAGAGCTACCGGTACCACTTCCAGGCCGAGGAGATCAAGATCCGGCAGATGGTCCGCATGGAACGATCCACCCGGGAGCAGAGCGAGGCCAACCCGGCGGATGAGAACCTCCGCAAGGCCTACGAGGAGCTGGCCAGTGACCGCCTCATGGCCGAGCTGAAGCATTACCAGCAGGCCATGGCCGCCTACCCGATCGATCCGCGCTTCAAGTACGAGACGGGGCGACGACTCTTCGAGATGGGGCGGCACGCCGAGGCGATTCCGCTGCTCCAGCAGGCTCAGGCCGACCCGAAGTACCGCGAGGACGCCGGCGTGATGCTGGGCCGGGCCTTTCTGGAGGCGGATTTCGTGGACGAGGCAGTAGATACGCTCCGCAATCGCATCGAGGCCTACCAGATCGACGGGGACAACAAGGCCAAGGAGATGCACTACTGGTACGGCCGCGCCCTGGAAACCAAGGGGGACATCGAGCCGGCCCTGAAGGCCTACAGCCAGATCGCCCAGTGGGACTTTGGCTATAAGGACGTCCAGACTCGCATCAAGGAACTCCGGGGACGGTAGACCTCGCTTGCCTGGGCCTTCGGCGAGCCTAAAGTACCGGTCCTATGGCCCACTCGCTGTCCGCCAAGAAGCGCATCCGGCAGAACGTTAAGCGCAACGCCCTCAACCGTTGGCGCAAGGACCGCGTTCGCGATGCCGTCAAGGCCTTCGACGCCGCCGTCGCCGCGGGGAACCTGGACGAGGCCCAGAAGCTGATGAACAAGGCCGCCAGCACGATTGACAAGGTCGCCAGCACGCCTGCCCTGCATAAGAACACCGCCGCCCGCCGCCGCAGCCGGCTGGCCCGCAGGCTCAACGCCGCCCGCTCCGCAACGGGTACGACGGCCAAGTCTTGAGCCGTCCCGACCAGACTGGAACGCCGAACGTCCAACGTTGAACGTCGAAGTCGGAAACTCCGGCACTTCGAAGTTCGAGGTTGAACGTTCGGCGTTCGACGTTTTCTCTTACACTTCTCGAGCCATGGCCGACAAGACCGCCCAGCCCACGTTCATGGAGAAGCTCGTCTCGCTCTGCAAGCGGCGGGGGTTCGTCTACCCCGCCAGCGAGATCTACGGCGGGCTTAACGGGTTCTGGGATTACGGGCCCATGGGGGTGCAGCTCAAGAACAACATCCGCGACGCCTGGTGGCGGGCGATGGTGGAAAGCCCCCCGATCGGCCCCGACGGCCGACCCGTGACGGTGGTGGGGCTGGATTCGGCGATCATCCAGAATCCGAAAACCTGGGTAGCCAGCGGCCATGTCGGCGGATTCAGCGATCCGATGGTTGATGATCGCGAGACCAAGCAGCGCTACCGCGCCGATCACATCAGGTGCTTCCCCATCGAAGTGCGAACGGCGGCGGGGGAGATGGAGACGACCTTCTACCTGGCCACGACCGACGACCCGGACACGTCCCTGGATTCGGTGGCCCGGCGGCTCAAGAAGCTCAAGGGCAAGGCGTATCCCAGCGATCGGACCGTCCGGGTGGTGGAAGAGCCGCGGTCGTACATGGACCTGGCGCGCGGCGAGTACGAGCGGGTCATCGGCCCGGACGCTCAGACGATGGGCACGCTCACGGAGCCGCGGGACTTCAATTTGATGTTCGAAACGCACGTCGGCGCCCTTAAGAGCGAGGATGCGCTGGCTTACCTGCGCCCCGAGACCGCCCAGGGCATCTTCCTCAACTACAAGAACGTCCTCGACACGATGCGGGTAAAAGTTCCCTTCGGAATCGCCCAGATCGGCAAGAGCTTTCGCAACGAGGTCACCCCGCGCAACTTCATCTACCGCTCCCGCGAGTTCGAGCAGATGGAGATGGAGTGGTTCTGCCATCCGGACGAGGCGCAGATGTGGTTCGACTACTGGGTCGAGCAGCGCATGAAGTGGTATCGCTCCCTGGGCATCAGCGAGGCCAACCTCCGCCTCCGCAAGCACGATACCGATGAGCTCTCGCACTACGCCAAGCAGGGCGTGGGCACGGTCGACATCGAGTACAGGTACCCCTTCACCGCACCGGACTTTGGCGAGCTGGAGGGCATCGCCGACCGCACCGACTTCGACTTGAAGGCCCACCAGGCGGCCAGCGGCCAGAAGGTGGAGTACTTCGATGACGCCACCAAGGAGCGGTTCATCCCGCACGTCATCGAGCCGGCGGGGGGGCTGACTCGCTCTGTCCTGGTGGTCCTCTGCGAGGCTTTCGCCGAGGAGGAGGTCGAGGGCGAGACCCGTACCGTCCTGCGCATCGCCCCGCACCTGGCGCCCGTGAAGGTCGCGGTCTTCCCGCTGGTCAAAAAGGATGGCATGCCCGAGAAGGCCACCGCCATTTACGACGACCTGCGGACCGAGATGACCGCCTTCTACGACGAAGGCGGGGCGGTTGGGCGGCGCTACCGCCGCCAGGATGAGGTGGGAACCCCCTTCTGCGTCACCGTCGACGGGCAGACCAACGAGGACCACACTGTCACCGTTCGCGAGCGCGACGCCATGACTCAGGAGCGGATCAGCGTCGATCAGCTCAAGGCCTACCTGCACCAGAGGATTGGCCGCAGTTGAACGCACATGCGGACGTGCAGGCCCCGGTTACGGCCCTGAATCGTCGCTCTTCCCGCTCGCCTGACCTGTATCCATGCGTGGCTTCTCCTGCGGCCCGTTCCCGGCTTCTGGCCCCCTGACAACCCGGTCGATCAGCTTCAGCGACGCCGTCGCATGGGCGCCGTTGCGGTCCAGCAGGTCCGCGAGCATCGTAATGTGATTCACTCCCGCCAGAGTCACCACCTCCGGCTCCGCACCGGTCGCCTTCAGCGCCTCGGCCAGCCGCCGGGTCTGCGCCTGCATGAACAAGCCGTTCCCCTCGATCACCAGGACAAATGGCGGGTCCTCGGCGTCCACGTGTGTTACCGGCGACGCCGCGGGCGCATCCTCAACCGAGAATGCCCGCTGCCAGCGCCGGCCCTGCGAAACCAGCGATTCCAGATCAAATACCCCGCTCGAAGGGATTGCACCTGCGATGGTGTCCCTGGGCAGGCCCTGTTTCTCCAGCCAGCGGTGATCCGTCGCCAGCAGCGCCGCCAGGTGCCCGCCGGCGGAATGGCCGCTGACGAACAGGTGCCGCTTGTCGAAGCCGATCTTCCCGGCCCGCTCCACCAGCCATGCCGTCGCTGCCGCCACATCCTCGATGTGCGCCGGGTGCTTCACGTCCGGGCTCAGCCGGTAGCTGATGTTCGCCGTCCCCACCCCGTTTTCCGCCAGGATCCGGCAATACCGCGTGTACAGGCCCAGGGCATCATCCTTGTCGCCGATGGTCCACCCTCCGCCGTGGATCCAGATGAGCATCGGCCGCCCCTCGCGCCACTTGTCCTCGGCGGGCAGGAGCAGGTCGAGCCTGTGCTTGGTGGGATGGGCCTCTTCGCCTTCCGTGTACGCGATATCTCGGTACCAGCGCACCCCCGTCTGCTCGTCCACACGAGGCTCCGGAAGCGCCGCGCATTCCACGGGCTCATCAGCCCTCCCGAAGGCGGCGGCGAACGCAAAAGCAATCATAAAGAGCAGTTGTGGCATATCGCTCCCGTGCAGGGCGTTTACAGGCCGAGCTTTGCCGTGATTGCCTGCTTCGATTGCAGGCCCACCAGGCGGTCCACCACCTGGCCGTTTCGGAAGATCACCACCGTAGGCAGTGCTGAGATCCCGTAGCGTCCCGCGGTGGCGGGATTATGGTCGGTGTCCAGCTTGCCGACGAGGTAACGTTCGCCAGCCTCCCTGGCAAGCTCGTCGATGATCGGCGCGAGCATCCTGCACGGCGGACACCAGGTGGCCCAGAAATCCACGAGCACCGGACGATCCCCCGCAGAAGCCAGAAATGCGTCAAAATCAGCGTCCGAAACCACCTGCGGCCCGCTGGCCGCCGCGGTGACTGGCAGGGGCCTCCTGCACCGGCCGCAGACGGGCTGACCCCCGGCCGCCTTGGCGGGGTCGGTTCGGTTCTTAGCCCCGCAGTTCGGGCAGGTGACCAACATGCCCCGCAATCCTAACCTACCGTCGCCAGTCGCTCATACGGCCGCTCCGAACGCGTTGGCGGTCCAGATGACGCCCGGCGAGAGCAACTCCCTCACCGTCGGCGGCCGCCCCCCGAGAACCCGGACGGCGGTCGTTTCTCTGGGCAGCAATGTGATGAGCTGCTGGCTGGCACTGGCGGCGGGGTCCAGCCGTTCCGGGAACAGGCACAAGTCGCGCAGGAGCACCTTGGCGTTGATTGTCAGTTCGGTTCCCGCACCACCGCCGTCGGTCACGTCGAGGTCGAACTGCGGCGGGGGGTAGGGGAGCTCCTTGTCGCGCCCGAAAAACCAGGTGGCCCTGTCGGCCCCGTCGACGTCGGCGAGGATCAACCGGTCTTTCCCCCCCTCCCAGTGGCCGGGAACGATGAACCGCAGAAGCCCGCCAGGCTCGAGTTCGAAGTGGGCTCGATCCTCCTCCAGGGTCTCCCCGCCGAAGTTGGCGAGCTTGAGACGGAGCTGGCTTTTCCAGGCCTCGGGATGGTCATTGTGCAGGTAGACCCGTGGCTCCGCCGGCTCCTGACCCGTCGGCACCGCGGCGGCGGGGAGCAGGGCGACCATCCGTGGCGCGAAGAAGCGGCGGGTGGCATGCCAGAGCAGCTTGGTCCGGCCAAGGCCGGTCGAGTCGTTGTCGATGGTGCTCCAGCTTGCGACGGGCCAGCAGTCGTTGAGCTGCCAGTAAAGAGCGCCGCCACACCATGGTGAGAGGGCTCGAAACCACTCACACCCGGCCTGGATGGCACGCGCCTGGTTCAGCGCCGCGATGAACCACATCGCCTCGAAGGCCTCGAGCGACTCGGGCCGCTCCGGCAGCCGAAAATGATCACGTGCCCGGTCAATGGCCCGTTCCTGCCCGCGGTCCTGCTTGTTGTGCAGGACCATCGCTTCACTGAACCAGTGACGGTTTTCTCCTGGAATCGCCTGCTCGAGAGTCGGCCAGGTCGGCGGGCCGTGAAAGCCGAACTCGCTGGCGAACCGCGGGGCGTGCGACCAGTAGTTCCGCCAGTCGCCCTGGCCATTCCACACATCCCAGAGGTGCTGGTCGCCGATGTGCTCGAGGTTGGCGGGGAACTCGGATGAGGCGGCTGTTAACGCCTCTCCCCCAGGGAGAGGCGTTGAGCTTGCCGCTCCAGCCGGCTCCGTGCCTTCGTCGCTTCTGGCGCTCCAGGGGCTGTTCGGCCAGTAAAACGTCCCCGGGTCCAATGCCGCCACGATCCGCGGAAACAGCCTATACCAGTAGCGCTTCCCCCAGCCGTAATTCACGTCGCGCATGCGGCGGTACTCCGGGCCCCACTCGTACACCGCCTGGATGCACTCATTCCCCCCGCACCACAGCGCCAGCGACGCGCGCCCCGCAAGCCGGGCCACGTTGTCGCGGGCCTCGTGCTCGAACCGGCGGTAAAACGCCTCATCCTCCGGGTAGGCGGAGCAGGCGGTCGCGAAATCCTGCCAGACCATGATCCCCAGCTCGTCGCACGCGTCATAGAAGGCGTTGTCCTCGTAGATCCCACCGCCCCAGACGCGCAGCGTGTTCATATTCGCGTCGCGCGCCTGCTGCACGCGCCGGCGGTAGCGATCAGGGGTCACGCGGTGGGGGAAGCAGTCATCGGGAATCCAGTTGGCGCCCTTGCAGAAGACCCGCCGTCCGTTGACGCGCAGGTGAAATGTCGCGCCCCTAGGCTGCTGAGCGCCGGCAACGGCGGCGGGGGCCTCGTCGGGGTCCGTGATCCATTCGAAAGTCCGCAGGCCGACTTTCCGCTCCACCCGGTCCAGCAGGGCCCCGCCGTCCTTCTCGCGGAGCGACACGACCATTGTGTACAGCGGCTGCTCCCCGTGCCCGAAGGGCCACCAGAGCCGGGGCGACGCGACCTGGAGCGTCAAGCCCCCGTGCGACTCGCCCGCGCGCATATCACCCTTAGTGTCCGCGCAAGGCTTCCCATCCGGATCCTGCAACTCGATGCTGACATGCAACGTCCCCCGAGGCCCAGCCGCTTCAGCGGCGGGGTTCGACAGGGCCCGATCCGCGGTCACCAACACCTCCACGACGGCCCGCTCCGGCGTCGCCTCGATCATCCGGGGCCGAACCGCCTCAATTCGCGCCGTCTCCCACGACTCCAGCCGCACCCCGCGCCAGATCCCGCACGTCACGAGCTGCGGGCCCCAGTCCCACCCGAAGTTGCAATGCATCTTCCGCAGCATGTGGTGCGGAAGCTGCGGGTTGGCCCCGGCCCCTCCGTACGGAAAGTCGCCGATCTCCCGGCGGTACCGCTCCAGCTCGCTTCGGCAGAACGGCAGCGGGGCGGGGAAGTCGACTTCCAGCACGTTCGCCCCCCGCCGCAGCGCCTCCCGCACGTCGAATCGCCATGTCGCGTGCATGTTGTCGGCAATCCCCAGCACCACACCGTTGAGCCGCACTGTCGCCAGCGTGTCGATTCCTTCGAACACCAGGTCTACCCGAGCCGGGTCTGGATTCCCCGGGGCAGCTTTGTCGCTATGCGACGCAGGCAGTAGCTCCTCGTCCACCTCGAATCGCCCCGTGTAGCGCCAGGAGCACTCCCCGACCCAGCGGGCTTCCAACTCGTTGGTCCCAAGGTAAGGATCGTCGAGCAGCCCGGCCGCCATCAGGTCGGTATGGACGCATCCGGGCACGCTGGCGGGGATCACGCGGTCGGGAAGTCCCGCCGGAGTGTGTCCCTCGAGGAGCCTGAGCGACCAATCGCCTTGGGAGCCCAGAGAAATTGAGCGACGAACGATGGGCGGGTGCGGCATGGGGCCAGGAGCGTATCCTGCCTGCCCCGCCCCGCCTCAACGTCTCATAATGCATGTTATGTAAAACAGGCCGGCAGGGGGCACAACAGCCATAAGCGCGGCCCACAACCGCGGCTCAATCGAGTCGCCGGTGACCGTCCCAGGGCTACTTTCGCTCATTGCCGGTTGAACTGCGCTGGCAGCGATTCCACGCGGCCGATCGCAACCGGACGCCGGGTCTGCGTGTCCCAGCCAAGCAACGCCAGCATTCCGCTGCGCTTGTCCAGAATGTACAGCACCTCCCCGCCGGCCGCCGTCTCCGCCGTCGCCATCGCGTAGTCGCGGTGGTCGGAGATCTCCTGCGCGCTCGCGATTGGCATCATCGGCGATCCCCCTGGCTGCACCGCATGAGCCGCGAGAAGGACCGCGGCGACGATCGTCATTACGCCGATCCAGAAAGTCTTCTTGTCGATCATGGCTCTGCTCCCGTCTTGATTGTGGCTGGAAGGTCCGAACAGGCTACCGGTTGAGCATGTCCCGCAGCGGGAGCGGGCCCAGGAACTCGATGCGCTGCCCCTGCGGGTCGTAGCCGGCCACCAGAAGGCGCGTGTTGTCCACGTCCAGG
>JBGTBZ010000216.1:0-2167 GCA_041749155.1 Phycisphaerae bacterium | reverse complement strand
GGGACGATGGTGGGGATGCTCGGCCTGGTCGTGGTGCTCGTGCTGTGGGACGGCAGCCCGCTGGCCGGCAAGAGCCCGCGGCAGGCCGCCTTCGACCGCTGGGTCGCGGTCATCGTGCCCATCATTTTCCTCACCTTCCTGCTCCCGGGCCTGCTCTACGGCATCGTTCTTGGCAACATCAAGTCCAGCAAGGACGCCGCCAAGGCGATGGTGGAGGCGATCGCCGCCATCGCGCCGATCATCGTCCTGGCCTTCTTTGCCGCGCAGTTCATCGCCTACCTGAGCTACTCGCAGCTTGACCGCATGATGGCCTTCTCCGGCGGGGCGGCGCTGGCAGAGGCGCAGCTTCCGCCCTGGGCGCTGATGATCGCGTTCATCCTGCTGATCGGATTCTTCAACCTGTTCATCGGCTCCATGAGCGCCAAGTACGCGATGGTCGCGCCGATCTTCATCCCCATGTTCATGATCGTCGGCATCAGCCCGGAGCTCACGCAGGGCGCCTACCGCATCGGCGACAGCGTGACCAACACCATCACGCCCCTCAACGCCTACCTGATCATCATCCTGATGTTCATGCAGCGCTACGCGAAGAACGCCGGCATGGGCACGCTCATCAGCATGATGCTGCCTTACTCGCTGGTCTTCCTCGTCGTCTGGACGGTCATGCTGCTCGTCTGGATGTGGCTGGGCATTCCGCTGGGGCCCAACGGCCCGCTGACGTATCCGGGGTAAAGAGAGAGAACGTCGAACGTCGAACGTCCAACGTCGAACGTCGAAGTAGCGGAGGGGGTAGGGGCGTCGAGCCGGCACTCCGTTTCCGGCACTTCGACGTTCGAAGTTCGACGTTGGACGTTCGACGTTCGCCTCCGCCCGCCGCCGGGCGACGCATACGATTCCCCGCCGATGCCCCACGACACTTACGAATCTCCCCTCGCGGCGCGCAATGCCTCGCGGGAGATGCTGCAGCTCTTCTCCCCCGCGAAGAAGTTCGGCCTCTGGCGGCGGCTCTGGCTGGGGCTCGCAGAGGCGCAGAAGGAGCTTGGGCTGGCGCGGATCACGGATGAGGCGGTCGCGCAGATGCGCCAGCACCTGGACGACATCGACTTCGACCTCGCCGCCGACTGGGAGAAGCGTTTGCGGCATGACGTCATGGCCCACGTCCACACCTTCGAGGCGGCGGCGCCTGCGGCGAAGGGACTGATCCACCTGGGCGCGACCAGCCAGTACGTCGTCGACAACGCCGACCTGATCCTCATGCGCGACGCGATGCGCCTGCTGTGCTCGCGCCTCGCCCAGGCCATCGACGCCCTCGGCACCTTCGCCGAAAAGCACGCCGACCTGCCCACGCTCGGCTACACGCACTTCCAGCCCGCCCAGCTCACCACCGTCGGCAAGCGGGGAGCCCTTTGGGCACAGGACCTGCTGATCGATCTCGAAGAGCTGGAGCGCCGCATCGCGACGCTCCGCTTCCGTGGCGTGAAGGGCACCACCGGCACGCAGGCCTCCTTCCTCTCCCTCTTCGAAGGCGATGCCGAGAAGGTCGAGGCCCTCGACCGCCTCGTCACTGAGCATTTCGACTTTAAAGAAAGCTTCCCCGTCACCGGCCAGACTTACCCGCGCAAGATCGACGCCCAGATCGCCGGCGACCTCGCCTCCTGCGCCGCCAGCATTCACAAGCTCGCCAACGACATCCGCCTCCTCGCCGGCCTCAAGCAGATCGAGGAGCCCTTCGAAACCGAGCAGGTCGGCTCCAGCGCCATGGCCTACAAGCGCAACCCCATGCGCTGCGAGCGCGCCACCGGCCTTTGCCGCTTCGTCATAAGCCTCGCCAGCAGCCCCCTCATGACCGCCGCCGAGCAGTGGCTGGAGCGGACGCTCGACGACTCCTCCAACAAGCGCCTCGCCCTGCCGGAGATGTTCCTCGCGCTCGATGGCGCGCTGCTCATCGTCGTCAACGTCGCCCGCGGGCTCGTCGTTTATCCGAAGACGATCCAGGCCGCGGTGATGGCGGAGCTGCCGTTCATGGCGACGGAGGAGATTCTCATGGCGGGCGTGCGCGGCGGCGGGGATCGCCAGCAGCTTCACGAGACGATCCGCCGCCACAGCCTCGCCGCCGCCGAGGGCGTCAAGCAGCACGGCCGTCCCAACGACCTGCTCGCCCGCCTCT
>JBGTBZ010000215.1:0-12587 GCA_041749155.1 Phycisphaerae bacterium | reverse complement strand
GCTGCTCCCCCGTGCGGTCCTGCGGGTCGCGATCCTCCTGGGGACGCTCGGCGACGGCGGTCGCGGAGCGCGCGGCCGAATCCTGCGCCTGCTCGTCAAGGGTCTCGCCATTGAAATCCTCGCGTGGTCGGGGGCTCTGGGAGCGCTGGCGCGTGGGGCTCTCCTGGCCTTTACGGGAGCGATCGGGGGTATGTCGGCGTGTAGTGCGCTTCGCCATGGGAATCCTTCGTTTCTCCTTCGGATGGATCGTCGGGCGCAGAGATCGATGCCAGGCTTGCGGCGATGGGCCGCGAGGAGGCGGGCGGGCTAGTCGAGCGGTTGGGTTCAGACCCTGGGTGGAGCGGCCCTGCCGTGGGCGGAAGCTCCGTCATTTTGCAACTGGCGAATGTGCCCTAGACCAGATGTCCCCGGCGGGGCTGCGCCGCGCAAAGTGTGCTTGTGAATGCTCGGAAGTCGGTCGTTCCTCGAAGCCGCGGCGCTGGTTACGAGTGGATTGGCGGAGGGGACGAGGCAGCGGAAGTGCCTCAAACACCAGGTGGGCTCTTACAGTAGACACACGCGTGAGAGGCGGGAGTTGGTCCGCCAAAAAAAAATGAACTACAGCAAAGTCGATGCGCCTACCGGGGCGTACCTACGTCGTGCCGCCCGGCGCGGCCGGCATGCAGTCGGGGCAGTTCTGTCGCTCAGGTCCGCCGTCGGGACCGGAAGTGGGATCTGCTGCCGGGGCCGAACAGGCACACGAGCCGCCGCATGCCCCGGTGCATGCCGAGCCGAATCGTTCCAGAATCTGCTGGAGCATCGCGTCCACGGCACCGGCCGTGGCCGGGCTCGCATCCGCGTTCAGCAGATGATATTCCGCTTTCGCCCGCTTCTTGTCTAGGGGCATTTGCACATTTTCCCGTCGCTGCAGTTCCTTTGCATCCCAGCCCCGGTCCGCCACGCGGCGGAGCCGGTCTTCCCACGGGGCGTCCACGAACACCACCGTCTCGCAAAGCCTCTCCAGCCCAGCTTCAAGCAGAAGCGGCGAATCCCACACGTAGGCTGTCACCGCCGGATCCCCGGCCGCCTGCTCCATGACCTGAATCCGGGCCTGGTTCGCGACGGGATGCAGAAGCCCTTCCAGCCACTTTCGCTGGCCCGAGTCGCGAAAAACGATGTCGGCGATGCGGTTGCGATCGACTCGTCCACCGGCGTCCATGACCTCCTCGCCAAAGCGCTCCACCACCGCACGTTTGACCTCGGGGTGCGTATAGGCCGCGCGGACCATCTCGTCTGAGGCTATCCGGCAACAACCGGCGGATTCCAACAGCCGGGCGACGTGGCTCTTGCCCGCGCCGATCCCGCCGACCAAGCCGATGATGGGTCTGCATGCGAACAATCGATCGCCGTTTCAACGGAATTCGCGCAGCGGGCTCAACGCCACCCAATTGCCTGACGGATCCTGCAGGAGCACCCCATCGTCCCCGGCAGACAGCCCCCGCACCCGCTCGAACTCGATTCTGGCCTCCGCCAGCCACTCCAAAATCTCGCCGTAGTGCGGGCTGATCACCCCCAGCGGCCGAGAAACCTGATCCTCCGGCGGCACCTCTACTACGTCCAGCCGCAGATCGTGGTTCTCGGCACGATAAACGGGCCCCTCCCCCCTATCGGCACCGACCTCGACCCGCTCAAACCGCAGCAGGTCTCGATAAAAGCCGTCCATCGCCCGCTCCAGCCCCGCCACCATCGGGAGCCGCACATCCCGCACGGACATCAATCGCACCGGCGGCGGTTCCGGCATCTTCGGCCTGGCGTCCCCGCGAGCGGCTTCCAGGGTAGCCGTAACTGCGGCGGATGCCGGCCCGAGCCGCTGCTCGTCTGCACGATCATCCATGTTCCATACTAGAGGCGGTCCGGGGTGGGCACTACTTGGCCTCCCGCCAGTTCCTGGCCCAGCCAGTGTCCACGCGTAGCGGTACGCGCAGCTCCATTGCCCGCGTCATCTCCTCACGCGCCACCTCCGCCACGTCTGGGGCGTCGGCCTCGGGGCTCTCAAGCACCAGCTCGTCATGCACGGTCAGGAGCAGCCTCGCCGGAACACGGTCGCGCTCCATCCTCCGGTGCAGGTTCACCATCGCAATCTTGATGAGGTCCGCCGCCGAGCCCTGGATGACGCTGTTGATCGCGGTCCGCTCCGCGTACTGCCGCATCGACAGGATACGGCTCTCTATCTCGGGAATCGGCCGCCGTCGCCCCATGATGGTCTCTACGTAGCCGTTGAGCTTGGCGTCCTCAATGCACTTCTCAAAAAAGCCGAAGACCTTCGGAAAGCGCCTGCGATACCGCGCGATCAGCTCGGCGGCGGTCTTCTGCGTCAGATCTTCGATGCGTCGGGCCAGTCCAAAGGCGCTGACGCCGTAGATGATGGCGAAGTTGATGGTCTTGGCGTTGCGGCGCTGGCGGTCATCAACGTCCTTAAGCGGCACGCCATACACCTCGGCCGCGACGGTACGGTGGATGTCCTCATCGGCCTGAAACGCCTCAATCAGCCGCTCCTCGCCGCAAAAATGGGCCAGCATACGCAGCTCGATCTGGCTGTAGTCGGCCGTCAGGAGCACATTTCCCTCGTCCGCGACGAAGGCCAGGCGGATCCGGCGGCCCTCGTCGGTGCGGATGGGGATGTTCTGGAGGTTCGGGTCGCTGCTGGAGAGCCGCCCCGTGGCGGCGCCGGCCTGATTGAAGGTGGTGTGGATCCGGCCGGTGCGCGCATTGATATCCTTGGCAAGATTCTCGAGATACGTCTCACGAAGCTTGACCAGCCCGCGGTACTCGAGAATCAGCGCCGGCAGCGGATGCTCGCCAGCCAGCATTTCGAGCGTGGCCGCGTCGGTGCTGTAGCCGGTCTTCGTCTTCCGGCCTGCCTTGAGCCCCAGCCGCCCGAAGAGCACTTCCTGCAGCTGTTTAGGTGAATCCGGATTGAACGGCCCTCCCGCCTCGGCCTCGATTTGCCCCCGGAGCGCCTCTATCCGCTCCAGCAGCACCGCCGACTGCTCGCGGAGAACCTGGGGGTCCACCTTCACGCCGTTCCATTCCATCTCCGCGATCACATCCACGAGCGGGATCTCGAGCTCGTCATGGAGCCGGACCAGCGCTGGAAACCCCGCCAGGCGGGTCGACAGCAGCCCGTAGAGCTGCCAAGTGATGTCCGCGTCCTCCGCGGCATAGCGGGTGATGTCGGCAAGGGGGACGCGGTCCATCGTCACCTGCTTCCTGCCCTTGCCAACCAGGTCCGAGACCGGAATCGTGCGATGGCCAAGCAGGTCGCTTGCCAGTTGCTCGAGCCCAAGGCTGCTGCGCGAGGCATCGAGCAGGAAGGCCATCAGCATAGTGTCCGCCGCAACGCCGCGCATGCGGATTCCCAGCCGGCGGAGCACGAGCAGGTCGTACTTCACATGGTGCCCCACCTTTCTGACGGACGGATCCTCCAAGATCGGCCGCAGGGCCTCGGCCACCGCGCTCTCCTCCAGTACGGGCTCGCCAAGCGGGCCGCAGATCGGCAGGTAATAGCCACAACGCTCTTCCCAACTGAACGACAGCCCAACGCACTTCTGCGATAATGCCCCAAGCGAAAGTGTCTCGGTATCGATGGCGAACAGCTTCTGTCGCCCGAGCTCAGCCAGGAATGAAGCCAGCTTCCCGGAGGTGTTGACGAGCTCGTAGCGACAGTCGTCCCGCGGGCCCGGCTCCGCGGGACCGAATAAGGATTCGCCCAGTGGCTGGTACCCGGCCGGTTCCCGCGGTGGGGAGTCGGGCTCGACTTCGTCGGCCCCCAGGCGGGCCAGGAGCGAGCGGAAACCCAGCTCGTCGAGGTGGTGCCGCATGGCGGGCGTGTCCAGTGTCACGAAGCGGCACGCCTCCGGATCGAAGCCGTTCAGCGGCACATTCCGATCGAGGCGCACCAGCTGCCTTGCGAGGTCGAGCCTCTCCCGACCATGCCGCTCGATGTTCTCGCGCAGCTTGGGAGTCAACTCGGCCGCGTGGTCCAGGACGGCATCCGCCGTCCCGTACTTGCCAATGAGCTTGGCGGCGGTCTTTTCACCGACGCCGGGGACGCCGGGGATGTTGTCGATGTTGTCCCCCATGAGGGTCTGGACCTCGACGGCCTGCTCGGGGCCGTATCCCAGCTTCTGGCGCATCCGCGTGGAGTCCACCACATCGTCGCTGCGGACGTCGTACATGACGCAGCACGGGCCGAGAAGCTGTCGCAAGTCCTTGTCGTTGCTGACGATAACGATGTCGAACTCTTCCCGGTGCTTGTCGGCGATAGTGGCGATGACATCGTCGGCCTCGAAGCCGGGCTTACAAATCAGCGGCACGCCCGCGTCACGCACCATCTGCAGAATGCGCTCCTCCTGCGGTTTAAAGTCCTCGGGGGGAGCGACGCGGTTGGCCTTGTACGACGGGTCGATCTGACGTCGGAAGACGGTTTCGTCGCCGCAGTCGATGACCATGACCAGGTAGTCGGGCTTCTTGTTCTCCACGAGCTGCATGAGCATCTGCGTGAAGACATAGGTGGCCTTGGTAGGCTCACCGGTGGGGCTGGTCAGATCGCGGAACGGCGCGAAATAGGCCCGGTAGATATGGGCGTGGCCGTCGATGATGTAGAGCGTGGGCCGCTTCTGCGCCATTTGAGGATTGTATGACCTCCGGACACGGCGCCCTATCCTCGGGCAACATGAAGGCCTGGCTCATCGACGGCTACGACGGCATCGGCAAGCTGCACCTCGAGGAGATTCCTGACCCTCAGCCAGCCCCCGGCGAAGCGGTGCTGCGCGTGCACTACGCTGCGCTGAACCCCGCCGATTACTACCTCTCGGAGGGCCAGTACCCGGCCAAGCCGAAGTTTCCGCACATTCTGGGCCGCGATGGGGTCGGCACGGTGGAGTCTGTGGGTGGCGTAGGGGGAGAGGTGAAGGCCGAGGACATCCGGATCATCCTGCGAGGCGATACGGGCGTGGACCTTCCCGGAACGTTCGCGGAGCGCGTGGCGGCCCCTGTCGAGCGGCTGGTCCCCCTTCCGGAGGGCTGGACGCAGGAGGAGGCCGCCGGGGCCAGTCTCGTGTATCTGACCGGGTGGCAGGCCATGCACCAGTTCGGGCCCTTGCCGGAGGACCAAACGATCCTGATCACCGGGGCCAGCGGTGGGGTCGGGACGGCCACGCTGCACCTTGCCAAGGCGCTGGGTCATCGTGTCGTGGCGCTGTCCCGGTCGGAGGAGAAGCGGGCCCGGCTGGCGGAAACAGGGGCGGACGTCACGCTCGATCCGGAGGGACCGGACCTTGCCAAGCGGATCAAGTCGGCTTTGGGCGGTGGGCGGGTCGATCTGGCGGTCGACCAGGTTGGTGGAGAGGCGTTCAACGAGATCCTGGGGACGCTGGGCATGAATGGGCGGATTAGTTGCGTCGGACGTCTGGCAGGGCCGGTGCCGAGCTTCAATACCGCCAGCCTGTTCTTTCGCCGGATCCATATCCGGGGGGTGGCCGTCTATACCTACTCCGCGGCGGAGGCCCGGGAGGCGTGGGACCAGATAGTGGCGGTGCTGGCCAGGACGGGGGCTCGGCCGCTGGTGGACAGTGTCTTCGACTTCGACCAGCTTCCGCAGGCGTTTGACCGCCTGAAAGAGGGGCCGATGGGCAAGGTCCTGCTGCGGGTCGGGTCCTGAGGGATTACCGGTCCGGGGGCCATTTTCGCTTGAGTAGGCGTCCTCCTTGACGCTACCATGGAGCCCGCGGTACTTTCCCACCCACAATCGCACTTTCGCCGGTCCGCGGCGGAGGTGTCCCGCCTTTGCCGGGCTTGTTCGGTCATTGATTGCAAGGTGCCGCCCAAACGGACGAGCCGGCTCACAAGTTGGAGCTTCCCATGCCCCCCGTCAATCAAGGTAACAAAGCAGCGCTCATCACCTGGACCGTCGTCGCCACGGTCTTCGGCATCACGATGGCGGTACTGGCTCTGATCGCCTACACCGGCCAGAACGAGGCCGAGGTTGCAGTCGAAACACAGCGCACCTCATTCGGCGAGTTCGCGAGCGACGCGGACCTTCAGAACGCCAGGTTCACCGAGCTTCGCGCGATGGCGAAGCAGGACAGCCTTCCGAACGTTTACAACCTGCTTTCGGTGCGGGAGGAGCGGCTGGCACGACTGTCGACAGGCGCCACGCGCTTTGAACAGGCCGAGGCAAACATCCAGGCCACTCTCGATTCCATCAATGGCGCCAACGCCTCCGAGGGTGTGCAGGCGAGCAACCTGCTGGAGGCGGTCAATCAACTCCAGGCCCGGCTGACCTCCGCCAGCCGCGACAACCAGGCCCTTCGCCAGCAGCATGAGGCGTTGCAGGCTCGACTGGAGTCCGAGCAGGGAACTAACCAGCAGATGATCGCTGCCAAAGACGAGGAGATTGCCCGTCTTAGTCAGCAGCTTCAGGAGACGCAGGCCATCTACCAGGACGTGCTAGCCCGGACACAGGATCTGGAAAATCGCAGCCAGGAGAACATAACCGGCCTGAGCACCGAGTGGGAGACCAAGCTCCGGCAGGCCGAGGATCGGATCTCCCAGATCACGCGGCAACTGGCCAGCGCCACCGAGGAGCGGCGAATCCTGACCGAAGAGAATCGCCGGCGCTTCAACTTCGACCAGATGATCGCGGACCCGGACGGGCGCGTGCTGATGGGCCCGATTCAGGGCCGCCTGACCATTAACCTGGGCCGGAATCACGGCATCACCAACGGGATGACCTTCCAGGTGTACGACCCGGTGACGGGTATCCCCAAGGCCACCTCCGCCAACCCGTCGGAGCTTCCCAGGGGCAAGGGAAGCATCCAGGTCATAAGCGTCGATCCCAACAGCTCCGAGGCCCGCATCGTCAACGAAGAGCTTGGCAAGAACATCCGGCAGGGCGACCTGATCGCGAACCTTGCCTACGACCGGAACGTGCCCGTGCGCTTCCGCGTGTATGGCGACTTTGACCTGGATCACGACGGCGTGACCCAGCCCAGCGACCGCGACCGCATCATGACGCTGGTCCGCGAGTTCCGTGGTCGGCTCGTCGACGATGTGACGATCGAGACGGACGTGCTGGTGATGGGCAAGGAGCCGGAAGTGCCGCGCATCACCGAGGCCGACCTGCTCGACCCGATCAAGCAGCGCGAGCACCAGCGGGCCGTCGAACGTCGCGATGCGTACATGGCCGAGCGGCAGAAGGCGCTAGATCTGAACGTGCCGATCCTGAATCAGAACCAGTTCCTGTACTACATCGGGTACTTTGACCAGGTGAGGCGATAGAAACCGCTCTTGCCGATGCAAGCGAATGCCCCGCCACTGGAATGGCGGGGCTTTGCTTTAAAGGATTGGAGAGCCGGCCGAATACTCACGCAGCATCAGCAATGGGCGCGCCCGATGGGCGGCTCATGCGCCGGGCCATGCGATGGACAGTGATCTGTGCCGAATGCCGCACGCGAACATTGGCGTCGTGGCGAGCCAGCCGGGCGATCTCTTCCAGCAGCTTCCACTGCCCGGTCTGCTCGACCGCCCAGAGGGCCGAGAGCCGATGTGCATCGCGCCGGTCGCGGAGCATGGCGAATAAGGGCTCCCGCGGGTCGGACAAGTGCAGGCTGGCCATGGCCTTGATCGCGTTGGCGCGCTCGCGGTTGCGCCCGACGCGGCTTCGGGCCTCCAGCAGGGCCGCCACATCCTTCCGCTTGCTCCGCTCCAGCACTTCCACCGCATTCGCCCGGACCCGGTCATCGACATCGATCAGCGCCCCGTCCAGGAGCCGCCCGGCCTCGTCATCCGTGCCCTCGGTCAGCAGGTCGCCGAGCATCAGCACCGCCTTGGACCGCACCTTCGAGTCAGCATGCTCGCAGCAGGTCCAGATCGCCTCGCGTACATGCCCGCTCAGCCCGAGGTCCGCGACGATGCAGAGAGCCTCGACTCGCTCGTCGGCACTGCCGGTCATCAGCACCCGCTTCAGCCGCACCAGCTCGTGCGGCAGCTTCCGGAGCATCTCCTGGCCCATGTTTCGACGCATTTCGGGGGTCATGGCAGGTCCTTGTAACAACCGATCGATCCCCGCCGATTCCAGCGGAGAGTGGCGGCCACTTGTAGGGTCTATCGGGCACGCCGACGGGCTGGCTGGAATTTAAACCTCGTGGAGGTCGGAGGTTATGGCTTCCGGAGACGGGCCAAGGCGCTCGATCTCGCCGCACAGGCTGTCGAAGCAGACCGGCTTAACCAGGTGAGCGTGGAAGCCGGCGGCCCTGGATCGCTCCAGCTCTGTCGGGCCTGCAAGGCCGCTGACGGCGATTCCCCGCAGCCCGTGTTCCTGCCGCAGTCTGGACATCAGCTCGCATCCATCGCCGTCGCTGAGCCCCAGGTCGCTGACGACTAGGTCGAACCGCTGTTCCGCGGCCGACTGGAGGGCATCGGCAACCCCGGAGGAGACGTGCACGTGGTGCCCGCGGTTGGAGAGCAGCCGGGCGAGGATCCGGGCGGTGTCATCGTGATCCTCGACATAGAGCAGCCGGAGCGGCCGTGCCGCATCGGGCAGGCCCGGTCGCGGCGTGGCCGCGGCAGACACAACAGGCTCCCATCGCCCCGGGATCTTGATGCGGAAGACCGATCCGCGTCCGGGGACGCTGCGAAGGCGGATCGTCCCCTGGTGGGCCTCCACCAGTGCCCGGACAGCCCGAGCCCCAGTCCACCTGAGGATGCCTCCCCCAAGGTCTTGTTCGATTCCGACACGGTCTTGGGGTCCCCTGCCTGGACGAAAGGGTCGAAGACGCGCTCAGCGCTCACGGGCGTGATGCCTCGGCCCGTGTCGGCCACGGTCAGGACGAGCATGCCACGGCGCCCGCGCAGGTGAATTTTTACGGTGCCTGAGGATGTGAACTTGATGGCGTTATTGAGGAGGTTCCAGAGCACTTGCCGGAGCCGGGTCGCGTCTCCCTGCACGACCGCCGCAACATCCACTCCAGGCGCTGTTCGTGGTGCCCGAACATCCAGGTCAAGCCGCAGCCCGCGGACTTCTGCCGCCGCCCGTACTGCAGAGACGACCTCATGGACGATGGCGGTGAGGTCTACCTGCTTTCGGAGGACCCGCAGCTTACCAGAGCGAATGCGGCTGACATCCAGGATGTCATCGATGAGCCGAGCCTCGACTTCGACGTTGCGGCGGATCATCCGCAGGTCGTCTGCAAGTCCCTCCGGGAGGTCCTTGGGGTCCTGGAGGTGGGCAGTGACCGCCCCCAGCACTGGCGTGAGGGGGTTGCGCAGCTCGTGGCTCAGGATGCTGAGAAACTGTTCCTTGGCCTGATTGGCCTCCACAGCCTCCAGCCGGGCCGCCTCGGCGGCAAAATTGGCGTCCTCCAGCCGCTGCCGGGCTTGGGCGCCGCGGTGCTGAAGCCAGCTCACGAGCAGGGCCACACCCAGGAAGACACTCATTCGGGTAGCGTCGTCCCAGCCCAGGTCCGCCTCCTCAGCCGGCCGAACAAAGAAGAAGCCCGTGGCGGCAGTTGCCAGGAAAGTCGCCAAGAGCCCCGGCCCGAGCCCCAAGTAAGCGCTCAGCATGATTGCGAGGAAGAAGAGCGGAGAGATTCCGCCGGTGACGCCGGGCCCGAGCGAGCGGGTCAGCACATATGCCGCCAGGACGCTGAACACGGCGCAGAGATACCGCATGAGCCAGTGCCGCGTCCATGTCGCCGAGCCTGACCTCATCTCCAGACGGTCCTCCGCGGATGCTGGTGTGGGACATCTCGCCACGAGGTAGATCTTGGACCGGGGCGATTCGGCCAGTTTACCCAGTTTTGCACCTCGTTTCACTGCGGCTTAAGTGCGGTTTCAGCAGGGGCTTGCTGACGCTCAGGGGGCAGGCTGCGCTCGTGAACCTCGGCGGCGAGGCGCTGGGCGAGCGCGGGGAGGGGCAACGCGCCCAGGTCGCCCTGTGCCCGGCTGCGGACGCTGACGGTGCCCGCTTCCTGCTCCTTTTCGCCGCAAATCAGCATGTAAGGCACCTTGCTGAGCGTCGCATCGCGGATCTTTGCACCGATCTTCTCGTTGCCGAGGTTGGTCTCTGTTCGTAAGCCTGCATCGCGCAGCGATGCAGCTACCTTCTGGCCATACTCATTGAACTTCTCGCTGATGGGCAAAACGGCAACCTGCACCGGTGCCAGCCAAAGCGGAAACGCGCCGGCAAAATGCTCGATCAGCACGCCGATGAAGCGCTCCATGCTCCCGAAAGGCGCGCGGTGGATGATCACCGGCCGGTGCGGCTGGTTGTCGGGCCCGATGTACTCCAGCCCGAACCGCTCCGGCAGCACGTAATCGACCTGCACGGTTCCAAGCTGCCACTCGCGTCCGATGACATCCTTGACGATGAAGTCGATCTTCGGCCCGTAAAACGCCGCCTCTCCCGGCTCGGCGGTGTATGACACCCCCAAGGTCTTGGCCGCCCGCTCGCAGGCCTGCCCTGCGGCGTCCCACTGCGCCGGATCGCCGACGAACTTGTCGCTTTTCGGGTCGCGCAGGCCGACGCGCACCCGGTAGTCGGTTATGCCCAACGTGCTGAAGATGATCTTCACCAGCTCCAGGCACATGCCCAGCTCGCCGTCAAGCTGCTCTTCGGTGCAGAAGATGTGCGCGTCATCCTGGGTGAATCCGCGCACTCGGGTCATTCCGCCAAGCTCGCCGGACTGCTCCCAGCGATAGACGGTGCCGAACTCCGCGAGGCGTACCGGCAGGTCGCGGTAGGAATGCTGGTCGTTCGCGTAAATGCGGATGTGGTGCGGGCAGTTCATCGGCTTTAGCAGGTAGCCGTCGATCTCGCCCTTGGCCAGCATGTTCGCCAGGTCCGCGCAACTGCACCTCTCGTCCGCCAGCTTCGCGATGGTCTCGCGCTCGACCAGCGGCGGAAACTGGCTGTCGGCGTAATACGGAAAGTGTCCGCTGGTACGGTAAAGCTCAAGCTTACCGATGTGCGGGGTGAAGACCTGGTGATACCCCTGGCGGGTCAGGTGCCCGCTGATGAAGTTCTGAAGCTCCTGGCGAACGACGGCGCCCTTCGGCTTCCAGAGAACCAGGCCGCTGCCGACCTTGTCATCAATGGCGAACAGACCAAGCTGCGGGCCGATGACGCGGTGGTCACGTTTCTTCGCCTCGTCGAGCTTCTGGAGATGGTCCTCGAGGTCCGCCTTGGTGAAGAAGGCGGTGCCGTAGATGCGCTGGAAGCGGTCGCTGGTGACGTCGCCGTGCCAGTGGCTGGAGGCGGTGCTGGTCACCTTGAAAGCGCCGATCCGGCCGGTGCTGGGCACGTGGGGGCCCATGCAGAGGTCTTCCCAGTTTCGCTCCGGCTCGCCGGTGACATACCAGGAAAGTTGTGGCTGGGGTTCAACCTGCTTCGAGAATGTAATGACTTTCTCAACGTATTTTTCCGGGTCGTCTAGAGCAACCTTGAGAGCGTCGGCGAACTCATGGGCTTTCTTCTTGATGGCCTCGTCTATGATACTGCTGCTGTCGAGCACCGCTACTACTTGTTTCAAGACACCTCGAAGCGCGTTGTCGGTCTTGTACCTGTTCTTCTCAGCCTGGAGGCGCCGGAGACCAGATTCCGTTGGGAGCTCATACCGGGTAAACGGGCGGTTCTCCTCAACGATCTTGGCCATCTCCGCTTCGATCTTCGAGAAGTCATCGCTCGAGATCGGCGGATCGATCGCGATGTCGTAGTAAAACCCGGTCTCCAGCGGCGGGCCGTAGGCCAGCAGCGCATCGGGCCTGATCCGCTGAATCGCCTCCGCCATCACGTGCGCCGCCGAGTGGCGCAGAAGGTACAGGGCATCCTTCTCGTGCTGCTCGTCGCGAAACTTGCTCTTGCCCTTGTCGATCTTCGGGGCGGTGACGATGGACACCTCGTGCTGCCCCTCCGGCAGCGGGCGGCCGATGTCCATGAGCGTGCCCTCCACGCGGGCCCCGATGGCGGCCTTAGCCAGGCCCTCGCCGATGCTGCGGGCGAGGTCCAGGGCGGTGCTGCCGAGCGGGAGATCTCTGCGGGAGCCGTCAGGAAGGATGGCGGTGGGCATTGGAGTGAAGGTTAGTGGGCGGAATCGGGGCAAACAAAAACCGCCCGGCGTTTTCGCGGGCGGAGACTCATTCGGCTTGGCGACGAACGATCACCGGCCCGCAAGGCGGGTCGTCGTGGTGGTCGTCGTCATCGTGGAGTTGCGTTTCATTGGCTCCAGCGAGTGTATCGGCCGATTCTCGAGACGTCTATTGTGCCACAGCCTGTGAAATCAGACCGCCGACACAAGCGTCCGCCAAACCCCCCTGCCCGCAAGCCCAAGGCTCCGCCGCGAAGGCAGGCGGGTCCGCGGACGCACTGGGAGAACGTCGCGGAGTGGTACGACACGCTCGTTGGGGCGGAGGGCAGCGAATATCACCAGAAGGTCGTCCTCCCGGGGGTGCTGCGCCTGCTGAACCCGCAGCCGGGGCAGGCTGTGCTGGATGTCGCCTGCGGCCAGGGCGTCCTCTGCCGCCGCCTGTACGAGCGGGGGGCTCGCGTC
>JBGTBZ010000214.1:0-12351 GCA_041749155.1 Phycisphaerae bacterium | reverse complement strand
CGGTGGATCGCCTCGACAGCGTCGGCCGCTTCCTTCGCGTGGACAACGCCTGTGACACGATCCTCGCGACGCACTGGACACCGGCGGTCCGCAAGCACGTCGAGGACGGCGGGCGGGCCATTTTGCTGCAATCCGGCCGCGCTGACGGCCCGATCCGCACCGCAGCCGTGCCGTTCTGGCGGGAGGCGATCAAGCTGATCGAGCCGCACCCGGCCTGGGGTGACTTCCCGCACGAGGGGTTCTGCGACCTTCAGTTCTTCGGCATGGCCACGGACCACGCCCTGGACTCCGCCAACCTCCCCGGGGCCCGCCCGATTCTCCGCCGCGTCGATGCCCGCACCGCCGCCGTCCATGACTACGCCGTGGAGCTTGAAATGGGCTCCGGGCGGCTCATTGTCAGCACCCTCCGCTTCGAGGGGGGGCTGGGGGAGCAGCCTCTTGGCCTGTCGCGCAACACGGCGGCGGGGTATCTGCTGGGCTGCTGGGCCCGCTACCTGGCGTCAATCTGACGCGTCGTCGGGCAGCAGGTGCATCAGGACCTCCACGTTCCCCCGCGAGGTCTTTCCGGCACTGCCGCGGATGGGGCTTTGAGCCTCGCCCGCGATCCTGAACCCGCTGCGAGCAATGTCTTCCCGCACGCCCGCCAGCACCTCCGCCAGCCGTTCCTCGGGCAGGACACCCCGCGAACGCCGCAGTGATCCCGGATTCGCCTCGTAGTGCGGCTTCACCAGTGTCACGACCTCCCCGCCCGCCGACAGCATCCGCCGCACTCTGGGCAGGATGGCGGACTGGCGGGTCCAACCGGCGTCGATCACGACCAGTGAAACGGGCTCCGGAAGCTCCACGTGCAGGGCATTGGTTCGCTCCATGACGACCACGCGCGGGTCATTTCGCAGCCGCCAGTCGAGCACGCCATAGCCGGTATCGACCGCGTACACCTTCGCCGCCCCGCGGCGCAGCAGGACGTCGGTAAATCCGCCCGTACTACATCCCAAATCGGCACAAGCCCGCCCCGCCGGGTCGATGCCGAAGGCACCCAGCCCGTGCACCAGCTTGAGCCCGCCGCGGGAGACATAGGGATGTGGCGGATCGGACACGCTCAGCACTCCAGGTTTCCGCATCACGGGTGGAACAGCCGGAGACAGCGTTGCACGATAGCGAGCTCAACTGCCGCTCATCCCCCGGGGTGGTCGTTTGGACATTGGCAGGCAGTTGCAGCGCTGTCGTTATCGGGTGCAGCGCTGCAGAAGGCCATTGCAGCGCTGCAGAGCATGATTACAGCGCTGCAGAGCGTCGTTGCAGCGCTGCAGCGGTCGATTTCAGCACTGTTCGGTGCCGGGGCAGCGCTGCTGGCTGCCGCTGCAGCGCTACGACAGGCCGCCGCAGCGCTGCAGCAGGCCGTTGCAGCGCTGAAGCGGCGCTTTGCAGCGCTGTCGCAGTCCGCCAGTGCCTTCAATTCTCGGACATCCGCTGCCTTCGCGGGAGGCCAAGGGGGTTGCGGAGGACCAGCTTCTGGCACTCCGGGCAGACGTGGTAGTCGAAACGCCGGGCAACCTGGTCCTGAAGCTCCTCGGCGCTAAGTCCCTTCATGGCGGCCAGAATCTCCTCGACGGACTCGATGTACCCGGCCTCCCCCGGGCCAGCGCTGGTATCGATGGGTTCGGCGGAGGGATCCGCGAAGACGTCGATGCGGACCACGTAAAGGGTTCCGGCCTTCAGAGGCCGGGCACAGACGGCGCAGGCTGGTCTCTTGTCCCTCGTCATTTGTCCCTGAAGCCGCCGGCAACACAAGACTGGAAGGCTTCACCACAAGGTGCCACGGGCAAACAGATGTGACAAGTCCAGATCCACCCTAGACTTCCGCACCCGATGTCCGACCGGTCCTACTACATCACCACCCCGATTTATTACCCCTCCGGCGAGCCGCACCTGGGGCACGCCTACACCACAATCTGCGCCGACGCCCTCGCCCGGTTCCACCGCCTCCGGGGGGATGACACGTTTTTCCTCACCGGGACGGATGAACATGGCCAGAAAATGGTCACCGAGGCCACGAAAGCGGGCATCGAACCGGCGGAGCTCGCCGAGCGGATGATGAGCAAGTTCCGGGGCTACTTCGACGAGATCGGCATTACCTACGACGACTTCATCCGCACCAGCGAGGCCCGGCATCGCGATTCGGTCCAGGAGATCGTGCGCCGGATGGAGGCTGCGGGCGACATTTACCTGGGCAGCTACAGCGGCTGGTATGACGTCGGGCAGGAGGAGTTCGTCACCGAGACGGAGGCCAAGGCCAACGACTACAAGAGCGCCATCAGCGGCAAGCCCCTCACCAAGTACGAGGAGCAGAGCTATTTCTTCCGCCTCACGACGTACATCCCGCGGCTGATTGCGCACATCGAGGCCCATCCCCGCTTCATCCAGCCAGAGGCGCGGCGGAACAAGGTGCTGACGGACCTGAAGGCTGGGGTGAGCGACCTGTCGATCAGCCGGGCATCGCTGAGCTGGGGTGTGGCGATGCCCAACGACCCGAAGCACGTGGTTTATGTCTGGATCGACGCGCTCTCGAACTACATTACGGCCCTGGGCTTCGCCTCCGCCGACGATGCCCGCTATCGCCGCTACTGGCCGGGGGTGCACTTGATCGGCAAGGAGATCCTGTGGTTTCACACGGTCTACTGGCCCGCCATGCTCATGAGCCTTGGGGAACCACTGCCCCAGAGCGTCTTCGCCCATGGCTGGTGGGTGGCGGAGGGGCGCAAGATGAGCAAGCAGCTTGGGAACTTCATTGGCCTGGATGAGCTTCGCCGCATCACCGAGTACTACGGCCTGGATGCCCTGCGCTACTACATGCTGCGTGCCGCGCCTTTTGGCGCTGACCTGGACTTCCAGTACGACGAGCTGCACAAGAGCTACCTGGAGCTGGCCAACGTCCTGGGCAACGGGCTGAACCGCGTGCTGAAGATGACCGGCAAGTACCGCGACGGCGTCTTGCCCTCACCCGAGGCCGGTGCCAATGAGCAGGACCTTACGCTCACTAACCATGGCGCGAATCGCTTCGAGCGCGAGCTCAACGCCGCCTATACGGAGCTGCGCCTGCAGGAGGCGGCCACGCTGCCGATAGACCTGGCCCGGGCGACCAACGGCTACATCGAGGCCACCGAGCCGTTCAAGCTTGCCAAGGACCCGGCGCAGGCCCGCCGCCTCGACGCCGTGCTCTATCAGGCCGCGATCGCCATCTACCGGGCGCTGGTCGGCCTGCTGCCGATCCTTCCGCAGAAGGCGGCCGCCGGATTGAAGCAGCTTGGCGTGGATCCGGCGGGGCGGACGTTGGAGGACCTGGTGGCCTATCCCCCGGCCCCTGGGCACCGGCTGGGCGAGGGCGAGCCTCTATTCCCGCGCATGGACCCGCTAGCCCCGCCCGAATCTGGCGCCAGCTAGCCGCCGATCGGCCTGTGTGCGGTTATCAAGGCGATGTATTTCCTGTAATCTGATTCCGTCACCGCAAGTGGGAGAATCGATCACGTGCCGAAACTGACGTACAACACGTCCAAGGGCGAGAAGACGATCGAATTGGCGGAGGATCCGATTACCGTCGGGCGCCAGCTCGGCAACTACGTCACGCTACATGACGACCAGCTCAGCCGGTTCCACTGCGTCATCGAGATGAAGCGCGGCGTGCTGGGTGTGCGCGACCTGGGCAGCCGCAACGGGACGTATGTCAATGGCGAGAAGATCAAGGCAAAGCGGCTGCAGGATGGCGACAAGGTGAAGGTTGGCAAGACGGAGTTCGTCGTCACTTTGGCCGATCCCGAAGCCAACGGCGAGGCGGAGGCCGCCAAAACGCGCGAGGCGGAGAAGATGAACCCGGCGGAGTCCGCCAAGGACCTGGCACGCATCGCGGGGCAGCTTCCCGACCGAAATGTCAAGCCGGCGGACCTGACCCTGCTCAACGCCAGGGGAAAGAAGGCAATGGACCGCAACGAGGCCGGCGGCGGCCCCCCGGCGGAGGCGGTCACGCTCATGCGGCTGATCCTGCTGGTGTGCTTCCGGACGCGGGCCAGCGACATACACCTGGAACCCAAGCCCGAGGGGTACGTAGTTCGCACCCGCGTGGATGGCACGATGGTGGACCTGGCCAAGTTCCCAAAGCCGACGGGGGTGAAGCTGGCGCAGGTGGTGAAGGTGCTTTCCGACATCGACATCGCCCGGAGCAACATCGTGCAGGAAGGCAGCTTCGCCTGCCGCGTGCCGGATCGCCGCGTCTATTACCGCGTCAGCTTCACCCCGGGCCTCTACGGCCAGAAGCTGGTGATCCGCATCCTCGACGCCGCCAACGCGCCACAGTACCTTTGGGACCTGGGGTTGTCGGAGGACAATTTCCAGCTCCTGGACCGCCTGACGCGCCGCAACGAGGGGATGATGCTCGTCTGCGGGCCCACCGGCAGCGGCAAGAGCTCGACGCTCTACGCGATGCTGCGCAGCATCGACCACCAGGAGCGCAACGTCGTCACCATCGAGGATCCGGTTGAGATCCGCCTTGACGGCATCAACCAGTTGCCCGTGAAGGAGGAGCAGGGCAACACCTTCGCCGCCCTTTTGCGCAGCGTCCTGCGGCAGGATCCGGACGTCATCCTGGTCGGCGAAATTCGCGACAACGAGACGGCGGTCACCGCCACGCAGGCGGCCAATACGGGTCACCTTGTCTTCTCCACCTTGCACAGCCGGGACAGCGTCAGCGCCGTCTTCCGGCTGATCGACCTGGACGTGGAGCCTTACCAGGTCGCCAGCGGCGTGCAGACGGTTGTGAGCCAGCGCCTGGTCCGCACGCTCTGCCCGGCCTGCAAGCGGCAGCGGATGCCGACCGAGGCGGAGCTGAAGATGTCGGGGCGAGATCTCAAGGTCACTTTCGATCCAACCGGTTGCCGGAAGTGTCTCAACACCGGCTACTCGGGGCGCAAGGCGGTCTGGGAAGTGCTGAACGTCACGGAGGACGTCCGCGACGCCATCATCGGCATGAAGGATGCCAGCGCCCTCTACACGATCCTAAAGGGCACCGGCTACCGCCGCCTGCGCGACAGCGCCATGGACCTGGCGGAGCAGGGCCTGACGACCGTGGACGAAGCGGACCGTGTGACCGGGGGATAGCCAGACGGCAAGTCGCTGACCCAAGCGAAAATACGAGGGTTGTCACCGCGAAGACGGTGCGGGTAAACCGCTTACTTGCAGCGGCCTCGGGCCGCGCTGCGTCACCTGCGGTTTCTGCCCCGGAGCCCTGCCAATGCGTCGCCACTCACGCCCGATCAACGGTTGTCATCGGCCAACTCCCGCCTGCGAACGCCTTGAACCCCGCCGGCTGCTGGCGGTGGCGCTGGACCCCACCTTCGGCGGGGGCGACGGCTTTGTGCTGCTTCGATCCCCGTTCGATTACGTGGACACCAACGGCGAGGGTGTTGAAGTCCGCAATCCCGTCTTCCCGGTTGCAATCAGCGAGCTGGCCAACAAGTACTTTGTTGTCGCCCGGCATAATGTGCTCCAAGGAGATGACTCATCAACAATCAGCGCTGAAGCGGTACATGCGCTTGTGACAAAGGACGGACTTCCTTCAGGAGCGCTGAGCAAGGATGGCGATGGAGACGGACTGGCGTTCTTTACACTGCAGGAGTGGAGCCCTGGACAGTTCACCGGTACGGGCGCCTTCCTCAATGTCGTGCCATTACCTGACGGACGCGCACTGGCACACCAGCCGCAGATCACCGGTCCAAAGATCGTGCGACTCCAGCATGATGGAACGGAGGATCCTTTCTTCGGACCTCTGGAACTGGACCTGCTTCTTGCGATGGATCTCGTGACAGCCGAGGCGGGCGTCGTCCTGACCGTGGCTGATTCTCCCGCCGCGGAGCCGCCGATTGGGCCGGAGGATTTCATCCATGAGGTTCAGCTGTTCGATGCGATCACTGGCAAGCTGCTTGGTGAGCCCGTCCGGCCCTTCGGCGAGTGGCTGTCGATTGACCAGGCGCAGTCTCCCCTTACGCTCCACACCGGACAGGATGGCGCGGTCTACGTGGCGGCCTTGACCGAAGATCTGGACGGGAACGGCGACGGTGGATTTCTGATCTCCCGGCTGGTCCTCGACGGCCAGGAGAACCTGCGCCTGGACGAGAATTTCGGTACGACCACGCTTCCAGGGCAGACAACGCCCGCTGTTTACATGTCCGGCCCGGCTCCCGTGTCCCAGGCTTTTGAGCTCATCGACGCGACATCGGAGGGCAGGGTCTGGATCAGGGTGCCGCACCCGGACACCGGCACGCGGGCCAAGGCGTTTGCCCTCCTTACGCCCGAGGGACAGCTGGACCCTGAGTTCGGCGAGTCTGGCGTCACAGTCGTAGACTTCGTTGCGGAGGGATTTCCTCCGGTAGCGCCGGGGTCGCCCGTTTTCCTGGGGACCAATCAACTCACGCAGTCGCCGCGGCCGTTCGTGCGGGCCGATGGGTCGTTGGTGGGGGTGACGACAATCGCCTCCAGCACGACCCTTCCAGCCGGAGGGCCCTTCGAGTTCCTGCTGGGCGTTTATGGCGTGCTGCCTGACGGAAGCATGGACCCCCGCATTGCAGCGCCCGATTCCCTCTACGGGGCCGGGCGGGCCGTGGTCACGACCGACGTCGACGGCTCGCCGGGAACAAGCGTCGACCAGGTGCAGGCGGCGGTGTACATGGACGAGAACGAGCGCCTGGTCATCGTCTCGGAGAGCGTCCCGGTCGACCTGACCAATGACGGCGACGTGCCCCTGGACCTCATGGTGGGTCGCATCCTGCTGGACGTGCCTCGCGTCGAGACCGTGGTCCGTGAAGATGGCCAAAGCGTCTTCGAGGTCGAGGGCACCTCCGGAGACGACCGGCTGATTCTCCGGGGAGGCGATGACGGCATGTTCCGCCTTTTCAGCCAGCCGCCGGGCGCGCCTGAGAGCCTCATCGGCATCTACAGCAGCACCGACATCGACATCGTGGAAATGATGGGCGGCGAGGGCAACGACGTGCTTTCCAGCGAACTAGGCGAGTATTTCCCCGGCTTCGTCACCCTCTTTGGCGGCAACGGCAGCGACACGCTGTCCGGCGACGGCCGGTACACGCGGTTGTTCGGGGAGGCGGGGGACGACTATTTGTCGGGGCGAGTCGGCGATCAGTTGCTCTTCGGCGGGCTCGGGAACGACACGCTGGTCGGGGGTTCCGGCCGCGATGCGCTGTATGGCGAGGAGGGGGACGACGTGCTGCGCGGCCAGCAGGATGGCGACTACCTCGAGGGCGGGCCGGGCAATGACACCCTGGCCGGTGATGAGGGTGACGACACGCTTGTTGGTGGTGAGGGCGACGATTCGATGGTCGGCAACGCCGGGATCGATCTTGTCAGCTACGCCGGCCGGACGGTGGACTTGGGGCTTAGCCTCGGGACGGATGGTAACGGGCCGGTAGCGGGTTTTGAGTCAGATTTCATCGGCGACGACGTGGAGAACATCGTCGGTGGCGCCGGCAATGACCTGATCGTGGGCAACGACGGGCGCAACTTCTTGCTTGGCGGCGCGGGCAACGACACCCTGCGCGGCATGGGGGGCAAGGATACCCTCCTGGGCGGCCCCGGAGCGGATCTGATGGACGGCGGGGACGACAGCGACCTGCTGATCGACGACGACGCGATTCCGTCCAGCCCGCCATTCCCAACGATCGGCTCTCCCGACACCCTGATCGGCGGCGGCGGCCTCGACTTTGGGCTAATCGGCAGCTTCCAGGAGGATGAGACCGAGGAGGTCGAGCGGGTCTTCGACACGCTGGAAGGCCTACTGGAAGTCTTGGACGCTGAGTAACGCCCACGCCCTTTACCGGACCCGCGAAGCGGCGGATTTTGCCGGCTGTGTGCATTGTTGAATCTTGCTACGGTGCCGATCAACGCCGGACGGCGGTGACTCTTTGTGTCCGCAGGCCCGGAGGCTCTGTAGTGCACATTCTGCTGGTCGAGGATCATGACGATAGCGCCGAGGCGCTGTTGCGGTTGCTGGCCCGGGAAGGGTACGTAGTAACCCGCGCCGCCACCCTGGCCGCGGCTCGTGCTCATGCGGCCGCTGGCGGTTTCGATCTGCTGATCTGCGATCTTCAACTCCCCGATGGCATGGGCTGGAGCCTGCTGACCGAACTGCGCAAGTCGCAGCAAATCCCCGCCATCGCGCTCACCGCCTGCACCTTGCCCGACCATCGCGAGCAGTGCCGCAGGGCGGGCTTCTACGCCCATTTACCCAAGCCTTGTGACCTGAGTCTTCTCCTGAGCGCCATCCGCGACGGCCCGACGGGAGGGATGCGCGGGTTCGAGCAGTCGCAAGCAGCCTTCAACTCACCAGCCCCCCCGCCAGGTCTCCGCCCTTGACGCCGCGGCGGGCAAGTTGGACGACCTCGGGGTGCGTCGCCAGCTCCTCGGCCTGATGGGCGTCGATCTTGCCCTCCTTGAACATGTCGGCCAGGTGCTGATCGAAGCTCTGCATGCCGCGCTCGCGATTGGCGATCACCTGTGCCAGCGAGCTGATCTTGTTCTCCAGGATCAGCTTTTTGACCAGGGGGCTGGTCCGCAAAATCTCCACCACCGGCAGGCGCCCCGTCGCGTGGGCACGCTTGGCCAGCCGCTGGCTGATCACCGCCTCCAGGTTCGCCGCAAGCTGCGCCAGGAGCATCTCCCGCTCTGCCATCGGGAACAGGGCCACCAGCCGCTGCACGGTCTGGCTGGCGGTCGTGGTGTGGACGCTGCTGAAGACCAGGTGGCCCGTGTCCGCCGCCTGAAGCGCCGTCGCCAGCGTCTCGGAGTCGCGCAGCTCGCCGATGAGGATCACGTCCGGGTCCTGCCGCACGGCCTCGCGCAGGCTCGTCAGGAAGCCGGGGGCGTCGCGGCCGACTTCGCGCTGGGCGATCAGGCTCTTCTTGCTCGAGTGCACGTACTCAATCGGGTCCTCGACGGTGATGATTCGATAAGGGTGGCGGTCGTTGAGGTGCCGGATCATGGCAGCCAGCGTCGTGGTCTTGCCGCTTCCCGTCGTGCCGGTGACGAGCACGAGGCCGCGGTGCAGCTCGGCGATGTCGTGCAGGACCTTGGGGAGATTCAGCTCATCCAGCGTCGGCGGCTCGGCTGGGATCGCCCGGAAGGCGGCGGACTTGCGCCCCTTCTCGTAGAAAAGGGCGAGACGAAACAGCCCCACGCCGGGGCGGCGCATGGATGTGTCCAGGGCACGCCGCTCCTCAAGCTTCTTCTGCTCTTCCGGGCCGATGGCCTGCTGCACCAGCTCGTCGATCACCTGCGAGCTCAGCGCCGGCAGGTTCAGCGGATGCAGCACGCCGTCGATGCGGACGGTGGGCGGGGATTCGGCCTGCAGGTGCAGGTCGCTGGCCTTGAAGTGAATCGTCGCCTCGAGCAGGGCGGGCAGGTTGCGCACGAGCTGGTCGGGCGAGAGGGCGCCCGCGTTGCCCGTCACCGGCATGGGGGCGGAACCCGCCCCACCCCGCGCTGCAGCGCCGCTGGTTGCATCATGCATATTGCCTCCGTCGAGAGACCGCGACGAAGTGAAGACGGGGCAAGGGTACCGGCTCTTACGCCGGTTACAAGTGGTGCAAGGAACCCGCCGCCGGGCCTATGCTGCTCTTGTGATGATTTCCAAGATTTTCAAGGCCTACGACGTCCGCGCCACCTACCCGGACCAGATCAACGCCGACTCCGCCTGGAAGGTCGGCCATGCAACCGGCAAGTACCTGAAGCGCTCCCGCGAGGCTGCCTCCGACAAGGTCCGGCGCGAAGACACCATGGTCGTCGGGCGCGACATGCGCCCCCACTCCCCGGAGCTGGCCGGCGCCCTCGTCGACGGCATCCGCTCCACCGGCATGAATGTCATCGACGTCGGCCTCATCGACACAAGCTGCATCTACTTCGCCATCAACCTCTTCGACTGCGTCGGGGGCATCCAGACCACCGCCAGCCACAATCCCGTCAACTACAACGGCTTCAAGATCAGTGGCCCCCACGCCAAGCCGATCGGCGCCGCCACGGGCCTCAAGGACATCGAGCGCATCGCCACCCAGCTCACGCGCCCTGCCAGCACCGGCAACCAGGGCAGCTACGAGGAGGTGGACATCTGGCCCGACTACCGCAAGCACGTGCACAGCTTCCTGGACCTGGCCCGCCCCGTGCGCATCGCGGTGGACGCCAGCAACGGCATGGCGGGCGTGATGGTGCCCAAGGTGTTTGACGGCGTGGAGAACCTGACGATCGATCCGATCCTCTTCGAGGTCACCGGCAGCTTCGTGCACGAGCCCAATCCGCTGGTCGAGGCCAACCTCTCGATGCTCAAGCAGCACCTGCGCGAGGCCAAGGGAAGCAAGCCGGCCATCGAGGCGGGCTGCTGCTTCGACGGCGACGCCGACCGCTGCATCTTCACCGACGAGAACGGCCGCCCCATCGGCTGCGACATCCTCACCGCCCTGCTGGCCCGCGACTTCCTCAAGGCCCCCGGCAACGAGGGCGCCGCCGTGGTATACGACCTGCGCTCCAGCCGCGCCGTCGCCGAGGAGATCGAGGCCGCCGGCGGCGTCCCTGTCCGCGAGCGCGTCGGCCATGCCTACATCAAGAAGACCATGGCCGACCGCGACGCAGTCTTCGGCGGCGAGCTCTCGGGGCACTTTTATTTCCGCGACAACTTTTATGCCGACAGCGGGGCCATGGCCTTCGCCCGCGTGCTGTCGGTGCTGAGCCAGCAGGACCGGCCCCTCTCATCGCTCGTCGCCCCGCTGCTGCGCTACGCCCAGAGCGGCGAGATGAACTTCCGAGTCGAGGACAAGGACGGCGCCATCCGCCTGATCGCCGAGCGCTACAAGCGATGGAAGGTGGATTACCTCGACGGCATCACGGTGGACGCGGGCGACGAGGGTTGGTGGTTCAACGTGCGCAAGAGCAACACCGAGCCGATGCTCCGCCTGAACCTCGAGGCGCGCGACGCCGCTCTGCTCGGCCAGAAGCTCGATGAGCTGAAGAAGATCCTCGGCGAGCCGGCGGAGGGGCATTAACGCAGGCGGCCAGCCGCCGGGTGTGGATGGCCGATCCGCTTCGGGTCCATCCTTATCGGAACCCCCCGCCGCCTTCGCGTCTCCGCCGGGCGCCGAGCACCGGCCGGGCGAGGCGTGATCTCGGGGCGGGAGTGCAGCATCGTGATGCCGCGCCTGGCCCACGCAGGCTCGATTTTCCCGGAACCACGCGCCAATCTCCCGCCCCCAGCGACTCATAACCAGCTTCTTCATCAATCGAGCTGCTCCAGCCTGAACCCGCCCCGCAAAGCGGGCCTCCCCCCGAGTCCTCAAACGCCTGCCGACAGCGAACCGACGCTCACCCGCCATCCCTCACAAACACCCGCCACCCGTCCGGTAAGGCTTCCGGGGTGATCTCCGTCCAGCCGTGCCGCGGGGGGAAGTCGGGCTCGACCACGAAGCGGGCGTCGGCGTTGTGCATGCTGTAGATCTCGTGCCACAGGAAGACCGACCCCGGCTCCGCCTCGGCGATGTTCCTCCGCCCCCCGCCACGGCGCTGGGGGTTGAGATCGAACGTGTACCAGATGATCGGGTGATCGGTCAGCAGCAGCGGATACTGCTCCGCGAGTCGCTCTTCGTACCAGCGCGCGACGAACATGGCGTCCTTCGCCGGATCGTCGGGCACGAGCGGGACGATCGGGTAGACGATCTGCATGGCGATCGGCGGGAGGACGGCGGCGAGCGTGGCGAGCATGTAGTTGAATCGCCAGCGCAGCCGGCGGGCGAGCGTGTCCCACCCGCGCGCCGCCAGCAGCGCCCAGAACGGGGCGACGCTGACGAGATAGCGCACATCCCCGCTGGATGCCATGCGCCCCATCCAGTGCAGCAGGCTGTGGACGGCGAGGACGATCAGAGGGACCAGGGCGATGAGGATGGCGACGCGAGCGTGGTGGTCGGGCCACCCTCGTGGCTCCCCCGAGCCGGGTGCCACGGCTTCACCCGAGCGAGTCTGCGAGCGAGGGGAAGCCGTGCCGCGGGCCAGCACTACCACGATCCCGACGATGACAAACGGCATCACCATCGGCCCCACCACCGCGGGGAGCATGCCGACGAACTTCAGAAGCGGCCCGGCGTCGTAGGCGCTTTCGCCGGAATAGGGCCAGCTTTCCGTAAGCCACGCGCCGATCTGCCACGACGCCCCATCCTCCATGCCGTTCACCCACCAGCCCAGGCGATCCCACAAGAGCAGCGGCAGCGCGAGGACGAGCAGCGGCAGGAATCGCCGGTGCGCCCCCAGCCCCGCCGC
>JBGTBZ010000213.1:0-2602 GCA_041749155.1 Phycisphaerae bacterium | reverse complement strand
GCAGCGACGGGTGAGCTTTGCCTGCCCGCATTGAGCAGCCGCGGCCGGCGTTGACAGGCCGGCGCATGCGCTGACACTGTGATGCGGTGGGCGACCATCGCGCCCGCCGACATGCATGACCGTCTCCCGCGCGATCCGCATCCTCCTTGGCCTTTTCGCCCTGCTCATCGTGGCTTGGGCGTTCGTGGACGTGGGCGCGCGGATCTGGCGGGGCCAGCAGCCCATCGGCGAGGCGCAGGTCGAACTGCGCATCGTGCACTGGGGCGACAACGAGGAGATCGAGATCGTCGAGGCGATGCTCGCCGAGTTCCGGCGCGAGCATCCCGACATCGTCGTCCGCCGCATCCACGCGCCCGACTACTGGCCGAAGGTCAAGACGATGTTCGCCAGCGGCGATCCGCCGGACGTCTTCTACATCGAGCCGCAGTTCCTGCCCGAGCTGGTGGACCTGGAGCTGGTGCGCCCGATCGACGACCTGGTCGCCGCGGCCGGTGGGTATGACGCGGTGCTGGGGGACTACTACGAGGTGGTGGTCGACGCCTTCCGCTACGACGGCCAGCGAGTCGGCGAGGGGCCGCTCTACGGCATCCCCAAGGATTTCACGACATCGATCATGTACGTGAACCTCGACCTGTTCGAGCGCGCGGGCGTGCCTGTGCCGTACGACGGATGGACATGGGCCCAGTACGAGGATGCCCTGCGGCGGATCAGCGCGCTTTCCACGCGGGAGCGCCCGATCTGGGGCGGTATGCTCCAGCTCTGGCCGCCCTCGCTCCTGAACGTGATCTGGAGCTACGGCGGGGACTACTTCGCGACCACCCCTGAGACAGGGGCCGACTTCGAGGATGTCACGCTCGATGAGCCCGAGGCGCTGGCGGCGGTGGCGATGATCCGCCGCCTGCGGCTGGAGGAGCGCACGCTCTACAACTCCGGGGCGGGCGTGGCGGAGAAGGACGCCGATGCCATCTTCGTCCGCGGCGACATGGGAACGCTGGGCCCAATCGGCCGCTGGCGCACCCCCCTGCTGCGCAAGGCGGCGGAAGGTGGGTTGCGATTCGACGTGGTGCCCGTGCCGCATGCGCCGGGGCAGGAGCCGGTGAGCTACATCTACACCGTTGCCTATGCGATCAGCACAAGCACCGAGCACCCGCAGGAAGCCTTCGAGCTTCAGCGCTTCCTCACCGGCCCCCGCGGCGCCGAGATCGCCAGCCGCATGGGCCTGGCCATCCCGCCGATGCGCAGCGTGGCGGAGAGCGAAGCGTTTCTCGATCCGGTCCTTCCGCCGGAGCATGACCGGATCTTCCTCGAGGCGATCGATTATGCCCGCCTGCAGCAGTTCCCGATCGAGTACAGCCGCTTCGACCAGCTCGTGACCGATGCCCAGCAGGCGGCGCTGGAGCTGGGCACGCTAACCCCTGAGCAAATGGCCCGGACGGTCGAAAGCGGCTGGCTGCGCATCATCCGCTCTCCCCTCCGCGATGAGTTCCCGGAAATGCCCTGGGGCACGATCGGCTTGATCACCACCGCCATCCTCGCGGTGGCGGGGGTGCTGATCTGGCAGAAGAGCCGCCGGGAGGCGCTGGGCGCCCTGGATCGCGCCGAGGAGCGGGCGGGGTTTGCCTTCATCGCTCCCTGGCTGATCGGGTTTGCCGTGCTGACGGTGTTTCCCATGGTCCTGAGCCTGCTGCTGGCCTTCACGAAGTGGACCGCGATGACGCCTCTGACGAGCGCGCAGTTCGTGGGCGCCGCCAACTTCGAGTCATTAGGCGGCGATCAGGACTTCCGCAAGTCGCTGTGGGTGACGCTTTATTACGTGGTGCTTGCGGTGCCGATCACACAGGTGCTGGCGCTTGCGGTGGCATTGCTGATGAACGTGAAGGCCCGCGGGATCGGCGTCTTTCGCACGATTTATTTCGTTCCCAGCGTGGTCAGCGGCGTAGCGCTGGCGGTGCTGTGGCTGAAGCTCTTCAACCGTGATTACGGGCTCGTGAACCAGGCGCTGGACCCGATCCGATGGATCGGCCTGGCCCCGCCGGACTGGTTCGGCGAGGATGCGCAATGGGCTGCCATTCCTGCATTTGTGATCATGGGCCTCTGGGGCGTCGGCGGCGGGATGGTTATCTACCTGGCGGGGCTGAAAAACATTCCCGGATCGCTTTACGAGGCTGCGACGATCGACGGGGCGGGCCCGTTGCGGCGGCTCTGGAACGTGACGATCCCGATGCTCTCGCCGCTGATCTTCTTCAACGTGGTGATGAGCCTGATCGCCAGCTTCCAGATCTTCACCCAGGCGAAGGTGATGACCGATGGCGGGCCGAACGGGGCGACGCTCTTCTACGTGCTGAACCTGTACCGATCGGCCTTTGAGTTCCACCAGATGGGCTACGCGTCGGCCATGGCGTGGATCCTGTTCGTGATCATCCTCGCGGCCACGCTGCTGATCTTCCGCGGCAGCAGGGGGCTGGTGCATTACGAAGGGATGAAGGTGTAGCGACACAATGGCATCCCCCTCGCATGGCCCCGTGACGCCCGATGTCCCGCCGCAGCCGGTGGGATACGTCCCCGCCGCCAAGGAGCAGGCGCCGGGCGTGGTGCGCGGGGA
>JBGTBZ010000212.1:0-5631 GCA_041749155.1 Phycisphaerae bacterium | reverse complement strand
GCGCCATGATCCGCGCCGCCTCAGCCATCCTCGCGGGGGTCGGTCTACTGGCATGCCTCGGAAGCATGCAGCAAGGTCCGTCCACCCGTCCCGCAACACCGGACAATGCGACGGAGCTGGAGTTCCGCCTTAGCGACCGGCTCGCGGACCTGCAAATCGAGGATGGCCGGGTGATCCTTGACTCCTCCGAGGGCCCGCAAGCCCTTGACGGCGAAGAGTTTCTGCGCGTGCTCGAGGCCCGGCAGCGCGGCGAGCGCCGCGGGCGGCTTTACCGCCTGTTCGACATCACCGGTGGTTTCGGCCTGATCTGGATCGCCATCGGCTTCGGCGGGCAATTCCTGTTTGCCGGCCGCATGCTCGTGCAGTGGCTGGCCAGCGAGCGAAAGGGCCAAAGCGTCGTGCCGCCGGCCTTCTGGTGGATGAGTCTGGTGGGCGCAACCATGCTCCTTGCTTACTTCATTTGGCGGCGCGATGTCGTGGGCATCTTCGGCCAGGCGCTGGGCTGGTCGATCTATGCGCGCAACCTCTGGCTGATTCACCGGATACAGCCGGCAACCGCCGCCTGAAAAGCGAAAGCTCGGCCCAAGCTGGGCCGAGCTTCGCCAGTCGCTGCTGATCCTGCGAGAGTTGATTTACTCGCCGACCTTGAAGTACCCGTCGGCGTCCACCGCTGCAGCCGGCACAAACTCGGCGCGGGTATCCGCCCAGAACTCGTTGACAGCGATCCGCGTGTTGGCGGGCACCCAGTGCACCGGATTGCTGGACTTCAGGTCGCCCATCTTCTGTACATGGCCATCGTAAAACGCGAAGTTGGCCTGGTAGTAGTCACCCGGCTTTCGCTCGATCTGGCCCCCATGCCGCGCCCAGAGCAACCGCGAGTCGGCGGAGCCGGGGCCGGCCTGCGGAAAGTTCAGCGGGGCCTTGTCGCGGTTCCAGCCATTGGAAAACCGGCTGTGGCTGCCCCAGTCGGCGTAGTCGCCACCTGTCGAGCCACGGAAGTCGCCGTTGTAGGTCGGGTACTGACCCTGCGAGAACCGAGCCCCATCGGCAAGATAAATCTTGCTCGAGGACCCGCCGATCTTCGTCAGCTTCGGGAAGTAACCGCTCGGCAGCTCATACGGACGGGCGGCGGGGCCGGTGCCATTGAAGATGTCGGGGTCGATACGGCGGTTCAGGAACGCGTTATTGCCGGCCCAGCCTGGGATGGGCGTGTCGCTGGGCTGGTAAAGGAACAGAACACCCGTCGAGTAGCTGTTCCACTGCACGGCGGGCCCGCCGGAGGGGAAGAAGGCTGTCGCTAGCACATCACCGTTGCTGGGGCAGAGATAGGGCTCGATCTCGTTCAGATAAGCCAGCCGCTCCATCCGGTCCGCCTGGGTCGGGCGGTCGTTGAAGGCGACCGAGAGATACCGGGCCAGCGGCGTCTTGTAGTCGAAGATGCTGATCCGGTCCGGGCAGTTGGCCTGCGTGATAGCCGAGTTGGTCATCAGGTGCAGCCCGGTGGTGCTGGGGCTGCCGGGAATCATGTAGTTGTAGTCGTTGCCATACTGCATCATCGCCTGCAGTATCTGTCGCTGGTTGCTCGAGCACTTGATCGCCATCGCCGAGCGGCGAGCCTGTGCCAGGCTCGGCAGCAGAATCGAGATCAGCAACGCGATGATGCCAATCACGACCAGGAGCTCCACGAGCGTGAAGCCGCGAATGGGCCGACGGCATGACGAATGGGGCGTATTCATAAGAAGTTCCTCTTGTCTCTCCCGAATCTTGGCCTTTTGTCCTGGACCGCGGCTCAGCCGCGCGTCTCACGCGTGTCTTCGGGGGCATCCGGGGCCGCCGGCTCGCCCTGTCTGCCCGGCGCCGGCCGGGCCGGCTTGAATTCTGCTTCCGTCGGCGGTGGCGTCGCCCCGGGCACCGGGATCGGGTTGAGCGCTCGGACCAGCCGGCCACAGTCCTGGCAAAATGTCGGCCCCGCGCTTCCCTCCACCTTTTGCTTCACCAGCACCCAGGTTGGGTCCTGCTTGACCTTCCCGTCCGCCGTCCAGTAGCAGGGTTCGGCCTCGTAACCGACGCGTTCGCCGCCGGAGTGGGGCGAGGGGACGGGGATGGTCTCGCCCTTGGTGATGACATAGCCGAACTGCTGCCCTGTCTTGGCATCGATGAAGATGCGATCGGTGCTGCGGCTGGCGGGCGTGTCCTGGAACCACCCGATCATTACCCACACGAAGAGCAAACCACCCAATGCCCCTGCGGCGATTGCCACGTACCGGCCCTTATCGCTGTTTAGAAAGTCTCGCATCGTAAACTCGAAACCTGCGTAATTTTCGCCGCCTGCAGAGGGTAGGGCTAAGCCGTCCAGATCACGCGCGGTGCCCGTGAATCTTTCGTTAAGCCTTCATCAGCAGACCACCAGTGCCCGGCGCACGCGCCGGCCTGACCGGATGACTCCGAAGGATCCTTCCCCCAAACGCCCGGGAAGACATGACTCCATTCATTTCAGCGGGGAACCAACGCAGAACTGCGTGCGGGCCCGCCGGGGGCGTCGGTCAGTACTATCCGTCAGGGGTGGGGGTTCGTGCAAGCCGATTGCACCGGCTGTGACAGCAAATCCACGCAAAACCGGCTGCGGGCCCTGGTCCCGCTCGGCCCGCTGGGCTTGCAAAGGTCCTTGAATCGTGCGATTCTAGTCGAATACACCCCTCCCGGTGGCCCCTTCGGGGGCCGGAGGGCCCCACGGTCACCCCGGAGAGAAGAGAAAAGTGCAACAGATTCCCAGCTACGCCCGGGCGCGCGGCGTCCCGGCAGCCTTCGGCGCCGCGAGCGTTGTACTCGCGCTGACCATCCTCCCCGATGTCGCCACGGCAGACGTCGAGGGCTCGCCCGGCCATTCCTGTCTCTTCTGCGGCGGAGGAGTGCACGATCCGGGCGGCGACGGGCCGGCTCCCTCGTTCCGGCTTGGCAGCCGCTGGAGCAGCACCTACCTGAGCGGCAGCGGTCTTAGCCAGGGCGATCCGACGGTCATCACGTGGAGCATCGTGCCAGACGGCACTGACCTGGCGAGCGAGACGCCACACAGCAGCCTGATCGCGGCATTGGACTCGGCTTTCGGCGTAACCGGCGGAGGCAGCGACCTGACCACCCGTAACTGGTTCCCGATCTTTTCCGACTCGTTTGACCGCTGGTCGCAGCTTGCCGGACTCGACTACGCCTATGTCACCGACGATGGCGTCCAGCACAATGGGACCAACAACGGCTCGGCAACGCGCGGGGATGTGCGCATCGGCGGCGTGGATTTTGGCAACAGCGGCACCATCGCCTACAACTACTTCCCCGATCGCGGGGACATGGTCATCGATACCGATGACCTCCCCGACGTCGCAGGTTCCGGCGGGTTTGCGGATCCGGCCAACGCCTATCGGTGGGGCCGCAACGTCATCATGCACGAGCACGGCCACGGCATGGGCATCGCCCACCTCGATTCGAGCAACGGCGCCTTCCTCATGGAGCCGTTCATCAACACCAGCTTCGACGGCCCGCAGTTCGACGACATTCTCTCGGCGCAGCGTCACTACGGTGACGTACTCGAGAAAGGCGGCGGGAACGACACCGCCGCGAACGCCTTCCACTTTGGCACGCTGGCGATCAACGACAGCGTTTCCATCGGTTTCGACGCGGGCACCACGGCCGTGTCGTCGACCGCCGTCAGCTTCGTGAGCATCGACGATGAGTCGGATCTGGATTATTACAGCTTCACGATCGACGCCGTGACGGGTATCACGATCGACCTGACTCCGATGGGACCGACCTACAACGAGGGGCCGCAAAATGGCACTCAAACCCAGTTTGTGACCAGCGCACTCTCGGACCTGACACTCTCGCTTTTCGACACGGATGGCCTGACATTGCTGGACTTTTCGAACGAAACCGGCCTTGGCGGTTCTGAGCAGATCCTGATGGATCTGATGGCAGGCACCTACTTTGTTCAGATCGCCGGACTCACCCAGGACCGAATTCAGATGTACCAGTTGGATCTCTTGGCCTCGGCCCCCGTGCCCGAGCCAGCGTCCATGCTGTTGCTGTGCCTGGGTGGCGGCCTCCTGACGATGCGGCGGCGGGCGGCCTGAGCAAAAAAGCGTACCAAAGCAGCTTATCCCCGCCCTACTGGGCGGGTCGTTTTTGACGTGGAAACGAGGATCAGCCGGGAAAAAGAGTGACCTGGTGCGCGATTTTGACGCCGCGGGCGCACCGCGGTGTGGGGGGGTATGGGCAACCTCATCGTTCGTGCTACGCTCAAGCACATGCTTCCAGGATTGCGCCTGCCGGTAGCCGTCTACCTCTGCGGCCTGTTGATCGCCCTGTCCCCTGGCTGTGGGCGCGGTTCAGGTGGGCCGTCCGCAAGCTACCTGGCGTCGCAGCCGGCGCCCGAGCAGCAGCAGGTCGCTGCTGAGATGGCGCAGGCGGCCCAGAAGCTGATTGCAGCGGTAGAGGATCCGCAGCGTGAGGAACTGCTGTTGCCATGGGATGAGCAGGAGCGCCTGAACTGGCACTTTGTTCCGCGGGCACGCAAGGGGCTGCCGCTCAAGGAGTTGAAGGAGGGGCAAGACGCAGCGGTGCATGCGCTGCTGAAGACCGGGCTCAGCCAGCGCGGTAACCTCGACGCGGGGCAGATTATCGAGCTGGAGATCGTGCTCCGCCGCATCGAGGGGCGTGAGTATCGCGATCCAGGCTTGTACTTCATCACGATATTCGGCGATCCCGGGGAGGGCGCGACATGGGCCTGGAGGTTTGAGGGACACCATCTGTCGGTGAATTTCACCGTCGTCAACGGCCAGTTCGTTGCCGGCGCACCCTCCTTCTTCGGTGCAAATCCGGCCAATCACGGAGAGGGCCGGGCGCGCCAGCGCATCCTTGCGGCCGAGGAAGACCTGGGACGGAGGTTGATCCAGGCTCTGCCCGACGAGCAGCGGCGAGTTGCCGTCATCGCGGAGCGGGCCTTCGGGGACATCGTCACCGGCGCGAGCCACGAGGTAGACATCGGCGAGCGGCGGGGGCTGGCATACGGCCGGATGAGCCCGGAGCACCAGCAGCAGCTGCGAGAGCTTGTCGAGCACTACGCGCGGCGTCTGCGTCCCGAACTCGCAGAAACCGATCTGGCGGGGATTCAGCAGGCAGGCTGGGACAACGTGCATTTCGCCTGGGCCGGGCCGCAGGAGTCCGGGCAGGGCCACTACTACCGCCTGCACGGACCGACGTTTCTCGTGGAGTACGACAACACGCAGAATCAGGCCAACCACATTCACACGGTCTGGCGCGACCTGAAGAACGACTTTGGCCGCGACCTGCTCCGGGAGCATTACCGGCTGCACCAGGATGATGACGGCCATGGCCACGACGATTGAATGTAGACCGCCGCACGCTCACGGCGTGCGGCGGTCGTACCACGTCGTTGGCTCAGGCGGCTTCCCGCGAATTGGACTGAATCTCCTCGATGACGGGCGTGCGCGGCCGGCGCGTCTTCTTCGCCTCGGCATTGCGTGCCCGCCGCTTGCGCCCGACGGTCTGCTGATCCGGCGTAGCGCGCCGGGTCGGGTTGCCCGTAGCAACACGGACGGCGTCGTCGGCGTCCGCGGCGAA
>JBGTBZ010000211.1:0-7232 GCA_041749155.1 Phycisphaerae bacterium | reverse complement strand
GACGGCCTCGCCCACCACTCCGCGCCTGCAGCGGCGATTGCGGGCCCTGGGCGTCAGCGGTCGCCGCATGCGCCGCGGATGGACGCACGAACGGGCCATGGAAGTCGGGCGCACCCTCGTCTACGTCATCCCCCTCACCCTGCTGATCTGGGTCTGGGCCCAGGACCAGCAGATCGACGTCCGCACCCTGGCCAACGTCCCCGTCCGCATCGAGCATTTCGATGGCCAAAAGGTGGTCAGCATCGTCCAGACCTCCACCGGCGACGAGGTCACGCGCCGCGGCGATGCCATGCTGGCCACGCTTACCTTTCGCGGGCCGCGCATCGGGCTCAACTACGTCCTGCGGGCCATGAGCGATGAGCAGCGCTCCGCGATGTTCCGCATCCAGCTTCGGGAGCGGGGTGCCGACCAGATGACGGTTTCACTGCGCGATCAGCTCAATCAGCTCTCAGTCCTGAGCGAGGTGGGCGTCAGCGTCTCGGAGGTCTCGCCTTCCGATGTGGTGGTCCGCATCGAGGATCTCAAGCAGGTCGAGGCACGCTTCGTCGCCGGCAACGTCGAGCCGGACGAGCTGGCAGGGCCCGTCGAGTTCGAGCCCCCCACGATCATGATTTCAGGCCCCGTCGGCGCCATCAATGCCCTGATTGGCCCTGACGGCCAGGTCACCATCCCCGTGGACCTGCTCGACGATCCGCGGCCCGGCGAGCACACCGAGAGCCTCGTCGCCCGTATCCCGGCCTCCCTCAACTCCCGTATCACGCCGGATTCCGTGTCCGTCACTGCCACCTACACCCTCCGCGAAAAGAGCGAGCAGACCCTGGAGCTGCCATTCGCCGTGCTCATCGTCGCGGAGGTTCCAGCCGCCTGGCAGGGCTCGATCGTCCTTCATGACTTCGAGCCAACCGTCCTGAACAACCTCCGCGTCCGTGGGCCCGCAGACCTCATCGACCTGCTTCGCCGCAACGATCCGAGGCTGCGAAGCCAGATCCGCGCCGTCGTCCACTCTGAGCGCGACGATGCCACGCGGATCGGCGAGCGCCTGAGCCGCGACGTCGAGATCCAGCTTCCCAACGGCCTGGTGCTCGATCAGGAGCCGCCGAGGGTCAGCTTCCGCATTCGACAGATCGACTCGCTTTGAGCCCATTATGGCTCGCGGCGCTCCCTTCCTGAACAGATTGCCGTCCTCCGGCCGAAACAGAGAGGGTGAGTTCCCCTTCAAGCCAGTCGCCCGCCGCCAGAGGCGGGGAGTCCTACTTCCGCCAGAGCCGCCGACCGCTGGCGGCGCTAGTCTTTGTCCTGCCGCTCGTGCTGCTCTACGAGGTCGGTACGTGGTGGTTCCACCTCGACGACCGCAGCCATACCGAGACCCGCATCGTCGCCTTTACCTGGATCCGGCAGGCATTCGCCCATTTCGGGGCCCACGGTCCGCTCCTGGCCCCCGCCGCCGTCGTCTGCCTGCTTCTGGGATGGCATCTCTTCTCGCGGCACGCCTGGCGACTGCGCCCGACCGTCCCGCTGGCCATGGCGGGGGAGAGCACCCTGCTCTCTATTCCCCTGATCCTGCTGGTGGGGATGCTGACGGGCACCCACCTGCTCCAACTACCGCTGGGAGAGGAGTGGGCCGCGATGGTGGTTCTTGGCATCGGGGCCGGGGTGTACGAGGAGCTGATTTTCCGCCTGATCGGCTTTGCCCTGCTGCACGCGATGCTGGTGGATCTGCTCGGGGTCCGCCCCGGCCCCTCCCTCTTCGTGACCGTTCTGGTCACGTCCGTCGCATTCGCCGGCTACCACCACATCGGCGGGGCCGAGCCCTTCACCTGGCTGGCCATGCTGTTCCGAACCGCCGCCGGCGTCTGGCTGGGGCTGATCTTCGCGGCCCGCGGCTTCGGGCTGGCGGCGGGAGCTCATGCGGCCTACGACGCGCTGCTGGTCACGCTCCTGGCTTCGGCCGGCCTTCTTTAGGGCGTCAAGCACGACATATTGACCAACGTTAGCTCGGGGTGCGGAGTAATTTTTTAGTATGATTTCGGCCAAACTATCTATAACCTGCGGCAACTGAGCGGGAAACCCGGCAATCCGAAGGGGTTGAGGCCCCGCGAAACGACGGTCGGAGCCGGCTTTTGTGCCTCGGCGGATTCCGAGGAAGCCATCCTTCCGGAGGTGGTAAGGCAATATGTCGTTTGCCTCCATCACATTCACCCATCACTTCACATCGGCATGGACGCCGTGAGGTAGCCCCACCTATGTCGCAACGCACAAAGACTCGCAAGCAGGCCGGCCTGATGCTCATGCTTTACAACCGGCCGCTGCATCCTGAGCTCTTCCGCATACATCGCTCCGAGACCGCCGACCGCCGTGCATATTCCGCCGAGATCCATCTTGTGGATGGCGGGCACGTGGTCGAGTTCTCCGCCGGCGAATCGCACCTGACCGAGGTCGTCGTATCCGGGCCCGAGAACATGCCCGAGCGCGGACTCATCGAAAGCCTGCTGTGCCGTGGCGAGCGCTCCCACGAGGCCCAGACGCACGACAACCTCAAGTACATGCTCTCCACGCAGGAGGAGCAGCTTCCGCCGACGCTCTATGAGGCCACGCGTCAGGAGATTCGCGACTACGCCCAGAAGCGCGAGCTGATGTGGATCGAGATCCCCCCCACCGACTCGCGCGGCAGCGCCATCAGCGCCCTGGACATAGAGCGTCGCGCCAACGAGCTGCTCGTGCAGAGCTTCCACCTGTTCGACGATTCCATGATGGTCATCAAGACCCAGGGCATCATCGAGGTGAAGAAGTCCGCGGCAAGACCGTCTCCTGCCAGGTGACCCGCTTCAGGCCCCCGCGGTCAGGATGAACTCCTCGACCGCGCGCCGCGCTTCGCCAAGCCCGGTCTTTGTCCGGAAGTCAATCTCCGCCAGTCGGTCCGTGGCCAGGCGAAGCCGGGTATCGCCGATCGCACGCGCCGTGCGGATCAGCGACTCGGCGTTCGACGCCGGCCAGATACGCAACTCTTTGGCGATCGCAAAGGCGTTGCGCCCCTGCTTCACCAGCCGCAGTGCCCCGATCGACTTCTCCAGCCAGATCCCCAGCCACGTAACCGCCCGAAACTCCGCGGACGTGTCCGTCGCCAGGAGCTGCCGCCAGATCCGCAGCGCCTCCTGTGGCGGTCCAGCCGCCAGGGCGTCGGTCATCGCCCACATCTCCTGCTCGCGCCGGAAAGCCACCCCGCCGGCGATCAGCTCCGGCGTCACCCGGCCGTTGTCGCTCTGGAGGGCCAGTTTGGCCAGCTCGTTGTCCAGCGTCCCCAGTTCCGCACCGATCAAGTCCGCCAGCAGCCGGGCCGCCTCCGGGTTGACCGTGATGCCGTGGACGCTCCGCCCCTGTTCCACAATCCACCGCGGGAGATCGCGCTCGCTGGGCGGCTCCGCCGCCAGGACCTGCCCGATCCTGTTGATCAGCTTGTAGAGGCGTGTGTTCTTGGGCAGCCCCTTGGCGGTGCATCGGAGCACCAGCACGTTGCCGCCGCCGGAGACCGACTCCAGGAAGCTCTCCAGGGGCTCCCGGTGCTTGCTGATGAAGTCATCGGCGTCCCGCACCACGACCAGCCGGCTGCCGCCGAACATGGCAAAGCTCCGCAGCTCGTCGAAAACGTCCGCCGGCTGGGCGGAGGGGCCTTCCACGTCGGTTCGCTGCACGTCCTCGCCCAGTTGCCGGGAGATCGTCTCCAGGGCGTGCTGCTGAAGGTAAGAATCCGTCCCCACAAGGGCATAAACAGGCGCCATCCGGTCGGCGGACTTCGCGGGGGCGCGGGCGGCACGGGCGGGCATCGCCGGCATGTTAGCAGGCGCGCCGAATCCTGTGGCAGCCGGGGCACGGGGGGAGTAAAGTGGCAACAGTGTCCAGGGGCCCCGACGAAGACGAGGATCTGCTCCGGGAGGCCGCCGAGAAGGCCGAGCGGCTCGCCGAGCAGCTCATGGCGGATGCCGCGGCGATCAAGGGCGACCAGCCCGCCGCCGCGGACAAGCTTGGCGAGACGGCCAAGGATGCGCAGGATCTGGCCAAGGCCTTGCACGATTCCGTCCCGCCCAAAAAAGACACACCCGCATGAGTTCCGAAGATCAACTGGACACGCCCGTCTCCGCCTTCTCGCCCGCGCCCGATCAGCGGCAGGGGCAGGACCACCCGCCGCCGGGGCCGCATGTGGCCCGGGCGGGCCGATACTTCCGCAACGTCCGCTACATCATCTTCCTGGCCGCCTTCGGGGCGGGGCTCTGGTTCCTGTACGACGGTTTCGTCGGCTACCCCTTCGAGCGCGGCGAATATCGCCGGCTCCAGGCCGAGATCGAGGACGCCCAGCTCCGCGGAGAGTCGATTGACGAGCTCGCCAAGGCCCAGCGGGTCTACGACGACCACAGCGACGCCGACATCCTGCTCCAGAAGATCCTGGGCTTTGCCCTGCCACCCCTGGCCCTGCTGATGCTCATCCGCTGGCTCTACATCAGCCGTGGAACCATCCGAATGGACGAGCACGACACGCTGCATGTCCCCGGCCACCCGCCGATCCCCGCGTCCGCCGTGAAGGAGATGGACGACGCCCTGTGGGACCGCAAGGGCATCTCCTACGTCGAATACCGGGGCACGGGGGGCGACTCGGAGTTTGCGAAGCTCGATGACTTCGTCTACGAGCGAGCACCGATCGATGCGATCCACGACCGGCTGGCCTATTTAGTCAAGCAGCGGGCTCCGGAGGCTTGAGGGGGCTTGCCGCGGGAGCGGATTGACTTCGCGGCGGCTGGCTCGTTCGATTACCCCCTCATGAGCCGGATCCTCATCGCCGTCAGCAGCCCACTCGCCTCCGAGCGTGTCGTGACGCCCGTAGCGGACCTGGCCCGCCGGCTCCAGGCGGAGGTGCTGGTCGTCCACGTGACCCGCCCCACGAGCGGCACGGGCACTTCCCGCGAGAGCGGCGAGGGGGAGGCGGCGGTCCGGGTGCTGGGGGAGAAGATCCGTGCCCGGGGCGTCGCGGTCCAGACGCTGCTGATGTTCAGCGACGACGTTGCCCAGGCGATTCTGAACACTGCGGTGGAGCGGGAGGTGAGCCTGATCGTGCTGGGTCTGACCGGTAAAAACGTGTTTGCCCGGCTGATCGCGGGGAATGTGCCGGTCGAGCTGATCCGGGACACGAAGGTCCCCGTCATGCTGCTTCCGCCGGACTACAAGGGGACGATCTGAGGCGTGCACGTGCGGCGTAGCGGCGCGAACGGCCAAATTCATCGCGCCGTGGGGTTCCATCACGGCGCGATTAGGGCCGTCCACGACCGAAGCAGGTCCGGGAACTGCCGGCGGACCGGCCTCCTCGGCGGGCGGAGGGTGTGTGGTCAACCTGTCACCCCCAGAAAAGGCGCGTTGCCGCCGCCGGAGGGGACTTATACTTCGCGGCGTCGGCGAAGTTGGCGTGCCGATGCGATTCCATTGGCTCCACCCGCACCCGGGCGTGCAGAAGGCACTTTGATGATCGACTCGGCGTCGCACTACGTCCCCAAGTACGTGTTCTTCACGCAGGGCACCGGCGTACATCGCGAGAAGCTGATGAGCTTCGAGTTGGCGCTGCGGGACGCCGGCATCCAGAAGCAGAACCTCGTCCGTGTCAGCAGCATCTATCCCATGAGCTGCAAAATCATCGACAAGGACGAGGGCCTGGGCATGCTCAAGCCCGGCCAGATCACCTTCGTCGTCCTGGCGGAGACCGCCACGGAGGAGGAGAATCGCCTGGCGACCTGCGGCATCGGCCTGGCAATCCCCAAGAGCCACGACTACGGCTACATCGCCGAGCACCACGGCTACGGGATGACGCAGGAGAAGACCGAGGACCTCGTGGAGGACCTGGCCGCCACGATGCTGGCGACGACGCTTGGCGTGCAGTTCGACCCGGACAAGGCTTGGGACGAGCGCGAGCAGCAGTACAAGATGAGCGGGGAGATCGTGCAGACGCACAGCTACGTCCGAGTCGCCCCCGGTGCCCCCGGCGGCGTCTGGACGAGCGTGATTTCGTCGGCCGTCTTCATTCTTTAGTGGATTAACGGCGGTTTGGGGTTGAACCGGCCGCCCGAATCAGCGTCAATAGGAGAATGATGCGCCTTGCCCTGCTGATGGCGTGGGTTGTGCTGCTTGCCGGCTGCGGCGGCTCCGGTTCCGCCGGGGGGGGGCGGCAGGCCGTCGTGCCCCAGCAGTTCGCCAGCTCCGGCGAGAGCGTGCAGGCTTCGGTTTCCGCCCCACGAGAAGCCGCCTACACGATCTATTGCCGCGATTTCACCGGCGCCAACCACGCCGCCGTCGCGGAGCAGGTCAAGAAGCAGGTCGAGCAGGTGCAGCCCCGCCTCAAGGACCTTTACCTGGTCCGCGGGGAGAACCGCACGGTGCTGTACCACGGCTTCTACGCGACGTTCGACGAGGCAGTGGACCGGCGGGAGGCGCAGCGGGCCAAGGGGGACCGAAAGCTCCTGGAGGAGCTGGTGGATGCCCGACAGGCCAAGATCTTCCCCCGGACGGTCTTTGAGCCCCTGGAGCGGCCCGACCCCGAGGCGCCCGCGGAGTGGGACCTGCGCAACGTCAGGGGATACTGGACGCTGCTGGTCATCACCTTCACCGACCCTGTCATGGCCAAGCAGTCCGCCATCGAATCGGTGCGCGAGGCCCGCAAGCAGGGCTACGAAGCGTACTACTTCCACAAGGACTCGCAGAGCCACGTGCTGATCGGCAGCTGGCCTGCGGACGCCATCAAGCGGCAGTCCTCGATCGCGGATCAGAAGCCGACCGACTATGTCAACCCGGAGACGATCGTCGTTGACATGACCGGCGACCTGGCTCAGAAGCTCAAGGGCGCAAGAGATGAGTACGGCCGGCCGCTCCGGGTATACGAGATGCGCGTGGAGATCCTGGATGCGAAGCTGCGCGAGCTTTACGGCAAGCTTGCCTTCAGCGTGGATGGCCGCCCCACCCGCGAGTTTCCCCTGCTGCTTCAGATCCCGCCGGCCATCGGGCGCGAGGATGCGCTTGAGAGCCAGTCTATCGAGGCCGCCCCCAACCAGGAGGCCAATCCGCTGCTTCGGCGGTATTGACGGCCCTCCCGCATGAATCTCCTGATCGCCACGCGCAACCGCGGAAAGGCTGCCGAGTTCCGGCAGATGTTCGAGACCGGCGGCTCCGGGCTGCGCATCGGCGACCTGGAGGGCCACGAC